>JAGVDZ010000189.1 GCA_020058465.1 Parachlamydiales bacterium
CCCACCCTGACGCATGAGAGGGCCTAAGCGCGCCACTAGGCTTACAAAGGAGTATGAAGAAGCGCTGATTGCCGCCAAATACCCTTGTCTCGATGTGGCGAGAAGATCTTTTGTCACTTCAGGGGCATTGGCCAAGCTATGCACCAAGAAATCAATCTTCCCATAGTCAGAAGCAATCTGCTCTGCTACTTCTTGAATCGTGTAACCAGATAATCCCGCATAACGCTTATGACTCTTGACTTCATCGGGCACATCTAACGGTGTGTCAAAGCTCGCATCGAGAGGATAGACCTTGCCAATCTCGAAAAGCCTCCCATCCGAAAGACGCCGCGATGCATCGAACTTGCCCTGTCTCCAGGACATATTGAAAATGTTGACCACAGGCGCCCAAGTGCCCACTAAAATTTCAACACCTTCCTCAGCAAGCGCCTTGGCAATCGCCCAACCAAATCCATGGTCATCTCCCACACCTGCAATGAACGCCCTTTTCCCTCTTAGCTCTTGTCTCGGATGCATACCTTGTGTTTAAACCCTCTTGTTTCAACCAGCCCATGAGAATACCTTAGAGTCGCTTTTTTTTAAAAACTCAATGAATAAAAATTTGTATTGAAATAGGATGAGGGGAGAGTGCTGGGAGGTACGGCGGTGCGCACAATTGCCATTTTGAATCAAAAGGGAGGGTCAGGGAAAACAACGACAGCGGTCAACTTGGCAGCTGCCCTTGCAGAGCTGGGTAAGAAAGTACTTCTCATTGATCTTGATCCACAAGGGTCTGCCTCTCTCTGGCTAGGATTAAAAGACAAAGGACAACCCCTCTATAACGTTTTTGTCGAAGAAGGGCAACCCATCTTGACAGCTGTTCAAAAGACCAAGTGGACCCACCTCGATATCATCCCCTCCTCACCCATCTTAGGTCATGTCGAGAAAGTGCTCGCCTCCGAAATGGCGGCCGAAATGATTTTGAAAACAAAGTTTGAAGAGCTCTTCTCTTGGGACTACGTCTTGATCGATTGTCCCCCTACACTGGGACTTTTATCTCTGAATGCACTGACCTTTGTCCAACATGTCCTCATCCCAGTCGAGGCCCACGTAATGGCTCTTCATGGCCTTGTACAACTGATGAAAACAGTCCAAACAGTCAGACAAAGACTCAACCCTGCTCTAGACATTCTCGCCATCGTCCCTTGCCGTGTTGATTTTCGAACAAAGCATGCCCAAGAGATCCTGAGCCAACTCCATCAACGATTCCCTAGTTTAGTCTCTAAAACTGTCATTCGAGAAAATGTCCGTCTCGCAGAAGCACCTCTCCACATCAGCCCCATCACCCACTATGCACCCCAGTCCAAAGGTGCCGAAGATTACCGAAGCCTTTCTCTTGAAATTGACCAGCCTAGTACTTCTACCCCACCTCAGGGATATACCCCAAAATGCAGTGATCCCATTGATCTCGTGGGTAAAGTTGACACATGAACTGGTGCAAAGCCTTCTGACTCATCAAAACACCTACAGAAGGATCAAACCAGCAGGTCTGATCTGGGGCTTTGAAAAGGATCGTCACATGCCCTTCTTGTTTGGTTCGAGATATCAAATAAAAGATGTAGGCACCTTCGCCTAATTGATCGAAACTGCCACAAAGAAAGGCATTCCGAGACGACAAAGGCAACTCCTGCACATAAATCCCATATTGACTCAACATATATCTTGGAATTATAACAATCTTCTTCAAGGAATCCTGAGGCTCCGAATTTTCAGAGTAGAGAATGGGCTGGAGCATCTGTTGCAAAACTTGTAGAAAATAAGCCCTTTGACCCGAGCCTTCCTCATAAGAGCGTAATACTTGAAATAAAGGTTCTTTTTCAAAATAAACCCGTATTAAACAGTCGATGACCATACCACTACATACACCATAAGCGACTGGATGCCAATTTGAAAGACCTTGAGGATCTAGCATTATTTTTAATTGGCTGAAGCGGTCTTGATCCGGCTCGATCAAAGGATCTAACAAATGAGACACCAAGTCTAAAGCATATTCTTCCGAGTGCTCGGCATTCGAAGATGGAGAAGTCCATACTTCCAATGGATTCAAAGGCACATCGACCCCTGGATGATTCCCCGAAAAGGTCAAAATGGACCCACGAAAGACCCAGTAATGATCAAACCTATGAGCTAGAGACAAATGTTGCGTACGGCTACGCATCCAAGATACCCGTTGATCCAAAAATACCCCCATCGTGCAAGCACACTTCCACAAAACATAGAGGACCAAAGCAACAATCCGGTGCACTAAACTTTGTAAGCAAAGCCGGCATTCTCCCCAACACGACAAGTGGATAGGTTCTGGCCAACGTCGATCAACTTCTAGAACAGGATACATGTAAAGTTATAAATTTTATCTATTATAATTATATGTAATTTCAGAAATAGCACAAAACTTAAAAAATTATTTTTGATAGCAAGAAATTCTTATTGTCACAAAGTCAGACCTCCTTAGAATTCGAAGTCCCACCTTCCAATCATACGCCGGCAAGATCGCCTCCTCTTGGAATTTTCGAGAGTCGAGCTGAAGGGGCCTCGTTCCTTGAGCCACTTGCCCCACCCACGCAATCTCCCCCTCTAAAGTATCGAATGAAACCTGCCACTTCATAAGTTGACCACGCAGTTGTGTGGTCAGCTCTAATGAGTCTTTCATCCTAAATAAAGTTGCCCTTTTTCCTTGTACAAACCATTGGTGATCTGGATGTCGATTCAAGTAGATCAGCACTTCAAAAAGATCTTTTTTCAACGGAGAAAACGGGGTATGAAGATCCAATAAAAACACACCAGGTTCGCTTGTGGGTCTTGCCTGTTCAAAATAAAGGCTATGAATATGCCCTAAACTGCCTTCCCAAAATAGGTGACACCCCTCCTGACCCACACCCACCACAGCCCCATTCAATAATTCATCTTGAGGATGAAGGCTGTCTATCTGAAGTGGAGATACAAGGGCCGCTTGCAACATGCAAAAATGGGGTCTTAAAAGACGCGATCTTGTCGGCGTATAAAAAAGGGACCACTCGAGGGGATGACACGATACAAAGACCCCTTCTTGCCAAAAAGGCCCCTCCAAAAGAAGAGACAGTCGATCACTGTAGCCTCCTTTGAAACAGGATGGAGAGCATGCCTCTGCTTTTCTCTCGTGTGTGGGGGAAATGTGGATAAGCTCTTCGGTCAACAGCTCCTCAAACCAGGTATCAGCGCCCTTACAAGAGAAAGCAACACCTGTCTCTCGAATCGAACAAAGGGCCAAATAGCGTCGCTTCCAAAGGGGGGGGAAATCAAAAGATTCGATAGCCAAAAGCCCCTTTGTAATCACCTCTTGTAAAGCTTGAGAGATTGGAGAATTGAGATAGGAAGCCCTATGGACGATCATCTGCAAAGCGCTCAGCTGCTTCAACGTATCTACTGGATGCGAAGGATCTGGATACTGATGGAGATATTTTGGAAATAGGTAGCTTGAGGTCTGGAAAGCCAAAAGACGGTGCAGTCTTGTCGTCGCTTCTCGAACTAGATCTCCTTCTTTATGCATAAAGAGGATCAATATCGCACAGGCATTTTCATAAAGGGGGATCCGATGCGTCAAGCGTCCCTCGAAGTCGACTTCGTGAATCCAATTTGTCAAAGGAGACTCGTAGAGTCTTACCGCCTTCAGAAATTGAGGAAGATAAGGGCTCATCCCTCGATACCCAACGCAATCTTTAACGCCTGAATTAACCCCCCATCTTCACTCGAAGGTGCGATGAAATCGGCAATCTTACGCAGCCCTTCTGGAGCATGAGACATCGCAATTTTGATATCGGCAGCTCGCAAAAGACTCATATCATTTTCATCATCGCCTACCGCAATCACCTGCCCGTAGCGCCCTTCCTGACGAAACACCTCCTCCAAAGCTGATCCCTTGGAAACACTCACATCAGTTGCCAACGTCAGGTACTGCCCACTCAGAAAGGGATCTCGGATAAAACTCAGGTGAAAAAGGGATGTTTCCTTCAGACGCATAAACACTTTACGCATCGTGACCGGAGAGCCAAAACACTTGACCAAGGGAAAGCGCTCTAAAGAGAACCTCTCCACGCTTCGCCATAGAGCCGCTTCCCTCTCTTGAGCACGCGCAACATACGCCAACTGTTCTGATGTTAATCGGCTAGGACGATAAAAACAAACATCCCCCACCTCAACGCCCCCATACACGACAAAATCAGAAGGGATCCCACGATAGGCCTTTTCAATCCAGGGCAAGACAGCACTCGGCAGATAGCGCTTAAACCAAATCTGACGAGATGGGATCTCCATCACTAAAGAACCATTTTGAGCCACCAAAACGTATGGAAACGAAAGAGCTGATAAAATCCGCTGGGCAAATGTACACGAACGCCCCGTTGCAAACACAATTCTCCATCCGAGCCTCTCGTAGAGACGGGACAAAAACACGTTTGTTTCCTCTTTGAGGAATCCTTGCCGGTCTGTAATCGTGCCGTCGATATCGAGAGCTACCCATCCCCGGTACGCCATGAACAGTGCACACCTTGTACAAAAAAGGAAAGAGAGGATAGAGTGACTCCTGTTTTAAATATAGCGTTCCTTTTGGAAGATCCCACATCTGTCCCGCAGTTTGGCTATCTCTTTGCCAAAATGTTCGCCATGCTCGTCCTTCTTGTTGCCTTAATGCTGTTGAGCTTTTGGGCCTTGAAAAGGTTATTTCTCCGACGAGGGGTTCTCTATGCCCCTTCAATTCAAATCCTCGAAAGAAAATGGATATCTCAAAAAACTTCTTTACTTCTCGTCTCTGTACGGGGCAAAGAGCTCTTGTTGTCAGAGTCACAGTTTGAGGTACGTCAGATCCAATTCCCGAAGGCTGGCTGTAGCCACTGCCTACCCACAATAGCAAGCTCTCAAGAAAGTGTCGAAAAAGAGACGCCTTATACCATTTGAATTCATTTGTGTATAAATATGAATTTATTTCTCGCGAACAGTCTAAGTCAAAAGACCTGTTGTTTCGATGTAACTAGACACAAGGTCCGCCATCTTTTCCAACCCTTTTTCATCATGCGCTGTGCTAAAAAACCAGCTCTCATAAGGACCTGGAGGTAAATAGACACCTTGAGCCCAAAGGTAGCGAAACAAGCCGGCAAATCGTTCCGGCCAATTCCTTTGGAAAAAGGGGTGCTGTAAATGAAAAGAAAGCATAGAACCTACCCGCTGTAATCCTTGCACGACCCCTATATTCTGGAGTGCCCGATCTAACCTCTGCTCTAAGTAACGCCCCTTCTCTTCCAATTCTAGGTATACCTTTTCATGAACAAGACACTCTAGCGTCTGTAATCCAGCCTTCATTCCAATAGGGTGAGCAGACCAAGTGCCTGCTTGATAGACAGGTCCCAGAGGAGCCAAAAGATCCATGATCTCTTTTCTGCCTCCGACAGCTGCCACAGGAAAACCTCCTCCAATGATTTTACCAAGACATGTCAAGTCAGGACGAACGCCCCAAAGACCTTGCGCTCCAGCAGGACCCACCCGAAATCCAGTAATCACCTCATCAAAAATGAGTAAAGAGCCCGACTTCTCTGTCACCTCCCTTAACGTATGTAAAAACGTAGGCGGTGGAATGACGACACCTCGATTCCCCATGACGGGCTCGACCGACGTGCGGATCGTCCTCGAACCC
>JAGVDZ010000029.1 GCA_020058465.1 Parachlamydiales bacterium
GCAGAGAGTATCAAAAGCTGCAAAAAGAAATTGATTGGCTCTATGCGTTTGGTTTGCGTATCCAAGATTTGCGTAAAGAGCTGCTCGATATTTCAGTTCGGATGAGATTGAAGACATCACTACTAAAAATGTTGTCGGAGCTGGGAGACCGAGTCTTCCCCTTGCGTAAATCGAAAATTGAGCAACTGAGTCACCTTTTTTTTCGCGATGTCAGTGAGTTTGTTCAGGAACATTTCGAGCTAGAAGAGCAAAGGGGGAAAAAGAAAGAGCCAGGATATCAGTTACGAGATATCATTCGATTTCTTCAGTCGAC
The DNA here is from genome assembly GCA_020058465.1 of Parachlamydiales bacterium. GTDB lineage: Bacteria > Chlamydiota > Chlamydiia > Chlamydiales > SM23-39 > JAGVDZ01. The sequence continues at coordinate 314 of JAGVDZ010000029.1, forward strand.
TGCGAAGGAGCTTGCTTTGAACAGTGTCACGTTTAAAGAAACTAGGGTGATCTTAAGCCGGTGTTGGGACTTCCTTCGTGCGGAAGATCAAGAAAGAAAGAAGCGAAGGCAGGAATTCCGAGAGACCTCTACGGTGAAAAGGCAACCCATCGAAGTTAAGCTCCAGGCGATGCGAGATCGAACCGATCCTTGGGAAAAACAAGACCTTGCTATGGCTTTGGAGGAGGTTCGAAAAGAGATCGGACGGCAGCGCTTCGATCGGAAAGATCAAGAGGCCCTCTTAGAGCAGGTGGATCAGTTGTGGAGGCCTTTTAGAAGTCAAGAGGAGTTGGAATCCAGTCAAAGAGCTCTTGAAGTAGCCCACCGAAAAGAGAGGTACAAAGAAGTTAGAAGTGAAGTTTTTGGAGCTATCGAGGCGTTGCAACAACGGTTGTCTAGCGATTCTGTGGCCACTCTTTTTGACGAGTATGCCAAAATTGAGAAGACAGTCTCATTGACCACCTTGCAGAGGGCCGATCGGCAAAGAGTGGATCGGGAGCTTCGCTTATTACAGAGGCAACTCAATGATCGTAAAGAAACGGACTTATTAGGTGCTTCTGACGGAACCAAGCATTTGCTACAGGATTGTTACCTTGCTCTGGCGGCGAAAAAAAATGAGCGGAAGGGGGTTAAAGAAAAGCTCGATGAGTATCGAAAGCTGATCGGTGGCTCAGGTCTCGACTTTGAACAAGGGATGTATTATCAAGAGCTTGTGAGGCTTGAAAAAGAGCATCTGATTCGCATTGACGAAAGGATTGAAGAAATTGAGGATAAGATTGACGAGCTGGAGCGCTCTTGACTGGTTTCAAGCCGTCAGATCCAAGACCCGTGGGTCTTTTTGGGGGGGCCTTCGATCCGATTCACTTTGGTCATTTGAATTTGGCTGTAGCTCTTTGGGAGACAGAGAGGTTTTCTAAAATTATTTTTTGTCCAGCTGCCTGTTCTCCCTTCAAGTTGGAGGCCCCTCCCGCAGTCTCGGGTGAACAGAGGGTTGAAATGGTCCGTTTGGCTCTTGCCTCCTACCCCTATTTTCAAGTTTCTGATCTTGAAATCAAACGACCTCCCCCATCCTATTCGATCGACACCGTCAGGGCCCTTCAATTAAGGGGCCCTCTTCGCCTTCTTCTTTCGGAAGAGAGTGCAGCCTATCTTCATCTTTGGAAGGAGGCAGAGCTCCTCTTTCAAGTGGCGCCTCCCATGGTAGGGAGCTTCCTATGTTCGGATAGGCGACGATTGAATAACGAAAATATTCAATATGAGTGTGTGACCATACCTCATTTAGAGATATCAAGTACGAGGGTGAGACAGCGTCTCTGTGCTCAAAAGCCTTGTTGGCACCTTGTTCCAAAAGAAGTTCTAGAGTATATTTCTATGCATAATCTTTATAATTAAATTATGAACCTTCAAGAAACTAAAGCTGCTTCAGGTGTATTAAATATAGTTTACACGGTCTCTCAAGCCATTCATGATAAAAAAGGTAAAAATCTCCTAGCCTTGGATGTCAGAGGGCTTTCTTCTTTAACTGACTACCTTGTCATTGCAGAGGGGAATGTAGAAAGGCATGTCACTGCGATAGGTATGGCTGTGATTGAAACTATGAAGGCTAAACAATTAGGGCCCCTCCTCTACGAAGAAGGGATCAATTCAGGTGATTGGTTGGTTCTTGACTATGGAGAGGTCATGGTCCATATTTTCATGCCTGGCCTCAGGGAAAAATATCGGCTTGAGCACCTCTGGGAGGATAGCAGGCTTGTTCCTTTGCCCATTAAAGATTTAGATTTCGAAAAGCAATCAGGTGTCTGAGATGAAAAAGAGAATCGTTGTCACAGGGATGGGTGTTGTTTCTTGCTTTGGCTCAGATGTAGATATGTTTTATCAATCACTGCTTCAGGGCAAGAGTGGAGCTTGTCCGATCGTGGACTTTGATGTTTCGTCTTACTCCACCCGTTTTGCTGCTTTGGTGTCCGATTTTGATGTAGGGGAGTATCTCGATAAAAAACAGGCAAGACGTGTAGATCCTTTCATTCGCTATGCGGTAGTTGCTGGGAAAAAAGCGCTGGAGCATGCGGGGATTGTAGAACATCTACCCCAGATCAATTTGAGTAGGGTGGGGGTGATCATCGGATCGGGCATGGGGGGGATGAGTATCTTTTCAGATGGTGTTGAAACTTTGTTGCAGAAGGGATTTAAAAGGCTGACTCCATTTTTTATTCCATATATTATTACGAATATGGGGGGGGCTGTTTTGGCAATAGATTATGGTTTTCAAGGACCTAACTATTCGATTTCGACAGCTTGCGCAACGGCGAGCCACTCCATCTATGCTGCTGCTTCGGAGATTCAAAAAGGAGCTGCCGATGTCATGGTTTGTGGTGGAGTTGAAGCGCCGGTGACCCCTATTGGGCTTTCGGGGTTTATGGCGATCAGAGCCCTTTCAACACGTAACGAAGAACCGACCAGAGCTTCTCGTCCATTCGATTGCCATCGTGATGGCTTTGTCATGGGAGAGGGAGCGGCTGTCCTTGTGTTAGAGTCTTTAGAGCACGCTTTAGAAAGAGGAGCTCCTATCTTAGCTGAGTATCTAGGGGGGGCGAACAACTGTGACGCTTATCATATGACCGATCCACTCGAAGATGGCTCTGGAGTCGCGCGGTGTATAGAGAACGCTCTTCTGGATGCTGATGTCGCGAAAGAAAGGGTGAATTATGTCAATGCTCACGCTACATCGACTTTGGCGGGGGATCTTTGTGAAGTGAAGGCTCTGTTGAAGGTCTTTGGGGCCCATGCCAAGAATATTCGGATCAATGCGACAAAGTCGATGATTGGACATACCCTGGGCGCAGCAGGAGGCATGGCTTCGGTAGTGACAATCAATGCTATTTTGACTGGACGTTTGCATCCTAATCTGAATTTGGAAAATCCAGAACCTTTATTAAACGAGCTTGCTTGGGTGGGCTCTGACATGCAGCCGTGTGAGGTTGATGTGGGGCTTTGCAATGCATTTGGATTTGGAGGGCATAACGCAGTTCTGGCATGGGCCCCGTATCGCTCCAGGTAAAAAGATAGCCTATGAAAGAAGAGTCCTTTGGTGTTATTCCTGTGGCGTATCAAGAGGGTGCGTGGCACCTTTTTTTGATCCAGCATATGAGATCGAAGTACTGGGGGTTCCCTAAAGGGCATCGAGAGGGTGATGAAAAACCATTAGATGCTGCGTTAAGAGAGCTTTTTGAAGAAACTGCCTTGAGGTGTAAAAGACTGATCATACAAGAGCCCTTTATAGAGGAGTATCAGTTTATGAAAAGAGGGGTCATGATTGACAAAAAAGTCTATTATTACCTCGCCGAGGTGATAGGTACTCCGTGTCTACAAACTGAAGAAATACGAGATGGGAAATGGGTGACCCTGGAGAAGGGTTTAAGCATGGTTACGCATGATGAAAGTCGTCTGATCCTTTTCTCCGTCGCTCGTCATTTAAGTGACGTATGAAGTTTACAGTTCGAAAAAGCTTGTCTTGGCTTCTGCTGGCGTGGGCGACTTGCAATGTGTGTGTTGTCGTCGCGAAAGAGGGGATCGAGTATAGCCACCTTCTCGTGCCCCGCTCTTCTTCTTTTGGCTGGTTGATGGGGGAACACTCTGTTCATGTCGTCCAGATCGATCCGACTCTTTACGAAATCAAGGCAGTGAGAGCTTTAGACGATGGGCTTGGTCGTGAGACGGTATTTGCTATGCAAGAGCGTTATGGAGCTGTCGCTGCGATCAATGGAGGATTTTTCGCAGAAGGAGGGACTTGGGACGGTAGACCGTGCGGCGCGCTAAAGATCTTTAATTGGTTGAGCTTACCGACAAAGCCCAGAGGATGTATAGGTTGGAGCTTGGAGTCGACGATTTGCCCATGTATGGACCGCCTCGGTGTCAAAGTAGTTGTTGAGACAGGGCTCTACAGGATCTTAGCTGATGGTCTCAATCGGGATCGACAACAAGGTGAGATGATTGTCTATACTCCAAGTTTTCACAGATCGACACTCACAAGACCCGACGGGGAGGAAGTGCTTGTAGTAGGGGCTCAAATACAATCGATTGTCCCTTCTGGGAATGCTTCCATCCAGGACAATGGGTACGTTATATCGATTCAAGAAGAAAATCCCTATTTTGGGCTATTTGAGCCTTTATCATCGGTTTCGATCAGATTTGAAACTGAGTCGTTGACGGGATGGACTACGTCTGACCAGTGGAGACATTGTGATTACATTGTAGGGGGGACACCCTTATTATTGCACGATGGCTTGCGCGTTGTAGATTGGCAATCTGAGGAAGTCATCCAAAGTTTTTTGACGCATAGACATGCAAGAACTGCGATCGGGGTGTTGGAAAACGGACATTGGGTGTTTGTAGCTGTCGATCGGGAAACATATTTTGATGGTATGACGATGGAGGAGCTTTCCGACTTGATGGCTGCACTTGGATGTGTGGATGCACTCAATTTAGATGGGGGGAAGAGCTCTACTCTTGTGTTTGACCAAGCGGTCAAAAATGTCTCGATGGGTGTTGAAGAGATGGATACAAGGAGCCAGAAAGCGCTCTGTCGGGTTTCGGACGCGATTCTAGCTATCCCGCGCTTGTCTGCATACCAAATATCAAGGAGTTTTACAATTCCCTCACATCTCGATATGAAATAAAGCATGAGTTTGGAGTGACTCAAGGATATCGCGTCCGCCGGGCAGCTCGTAGAGCCTTGCTAACTGTTGGAAGAGAAGATCTCCTGCTGAACTTTTCGGTGCTTTGGCGCTGCCAGACTGCACGTTATTTTTGATATTTGGTATTAGATGGGGAGGGGGGGCTCTTCGAATAGAGCAGATGAAGTTGGCAATATTGACGTAATGTCGTCGAATCTGGTGTTGTTTAGCTAGCAGATGTTCGATTGTTTCGATCGAACTGAGAAGTTGAGCAAAGCGTCGAATCTCCAAATCTCCTTTGTTTTCGATCGATAAATTCGTGGGATGGCCACTCTTGAGCACGAGGACTAGACCTATACTCGCAATGAGCAGTTGTAGGAAGCGCTGTAAATAGCTCATGGCCTCAACATGGTATCAGATGTCCAGGATATATACACAAATGAACTCAAAATTTGTGTACAGAGTCTGCTGAGAGAAGAGGATCTTTGAGATGGAATTGGGTTGGGCGGTGTGCGTGATAGAATTCAACATTAGTTAAGTCCTCTATTTGAATGGGGACCACTGTAGCAAATCCTTGATCTAGTAGGGTGATTTCACTGTCGTCTTTTTCTTGAAAAGGGTCCCACTTTCCACCAAGCCAGTAGTAGGCAAAGCCCTCCGGATGGATTCGACGGTCCGGGGATTCGATCCAGTAGCTTTGCCCTTGTTTAGCCATTTGAATGCCTTTCATTGACGTGGCACAGTTGAGCGGGAAGTTGACATTAAGAAGAGTTCCTTTTGGAATTTCAAGGTCTAGAAAGTGGCGCACGATAACCTCAATGTGACGGTCGACAGTGCCGAGAGGGGGCAACTCTAAATCAAGGAAGGAAAAAGCAATACTTTTAATTCCCTTGAAGGTGGCTTCGATAGCACCTCCGACCGTCCCGCTATAGAGCACCGTGCGGCCTGAATTGGCGCCGCGATTAACACCAGAGAGGACCATATCGGGTTTTTGTTTGATCAATTCACTAAACGCCATCCTGACGCAGTCGGCGGGGGTGCCGGTGAGGCTCCAAGCTTCGACATCATCTTGCCATGCTATTCTTTGGGCCCTGAGTGGTTTTGCCCAGGTAATGGAAAGGCCGCAACCTGACTTTTCACTTTGGGGAGCTACAATAGCAATATCGGCCCAGGTAGCCAAGGCTTGGTAAAGGTGCTGTAGACCAGGTGCGTGGATGCCGTCATCATTAGTCAGTAAGAAAAAGGGGCGCCTCTGCACGTTCTATCTCCTAGTTAGTTCAAAATTCACTTGGCATGCGCCAAATACGGGCGGTGAC
>JAGVDZ010000116.1 GCA_020058465.1 Parachlamydiales bacterium
CGATAGGATTGCAATCTCTCGATGGCCCCATCTCAAGGAAAGGCCTTGTCCAATGGTCAAAGAAGGGGGCTTTTGATGGACATTGGGTTCTCCCTTTTTGCCGAGACGAAGGTAGGTAGGGGCAGGATTTCGAATATGATCTTGCAGAAGAGAAATCATCTCATAGGCGTCGCCTGGGCAGACAACACGCATGTTGGGTAGAGAGCGGAGAAGAGCAATATCTTCACACGAATGATGGGTACATCCGAGCGATGCGTAAGAAAGGCCAGCGCCAGTCCCCACCACCAACACAGGTGCTTTATGGTAGCAAATATCATTTCGAATTTGCTCAAGGCACCGGGTTGTATTGAATGGGGTGATCGTATAGGTGATAGGGAGAAGACCTCCTAGACCCAGTCCAGCAGCCATGCTTGCCATATTGGCCTCTGCGACACCACAGTTGTAAAAGCGATTCGGGAATTGGTCTTTGAACTCGTCGAACAGGCGATTGCCGATGTCTCCTGAAAGGAGGACGACACTGGGGTGAAGAGAAGCTAGGTGGGTGATTTCTTTGGCAAACGCATTTCTCATACGGGAAGCTCCAGGAAAGCCTTGGCAAGCTCTTCTGTTGAAGGGATTCGGTAGTGCCAGTTGTTGTCATCCTCCATGAAGGAAACTCCTTTTCCTTTGATTGTATGGGCAACGATGGCTTTGGGTTTTTGAGCAGGGCTAGGGGCCAAGAGTGCTTGTTCGATCTTTTCAAAGCTGTGTCCATCGATTTCGAGAGTGTGCCACCCGAAGGCGCGCCACTTGTCAGCAAGGGGGGCCAGCTCCAAAATATCATCGGTGCGACCTGTGGCCTGCCACTTATTGTAATCCACAATCACGGTCAGGTGAGTCAGGTGATGCTTTGGGGCGAAAAGGGCTGCTTCCCAGGTGGAGCCTTCGTTGCACTCTCCATCGCTGACCAAGACCACTGTACGATAGGACTGTCCTTGGATTTTTGCCGAGAGGGCAAGGCCGGTACCGACAGAAAGGCCATGACCTAAAGAGCCCGTGGCAAGTTCAATGCCGGGGACACAGCCAGGTGTTGGGTGTTCAGGTAAGGCGCTGCCGTCCAGATTGAATGTTTCTAAGAGCTGCTCGGGGAAAAACCCCCTTTGAGCCAGGAGAGCATAAAGAGCTGAAATAGCGTGGCCTTTGCTGAGAATAAACCGGTCCCTTGTGGGATCTTCAGGACTGTGAATATGGAGATAGCGGTGGTAGAGGAAGGTCAAAAGATCGACGCAGGAAAGGGAGGAGCCAAGGTGGGGGGCTTGGCCTCGGTAGGACATTTGCAGCACATCTCGGCGCGCTTTTCGAGCCCAATGAGAGAGAAAATTGGTCATGGAGGATAGCTATGTTTTGGTACGAGATCGTAGGGGATTGTCTCGTTTTTACGAAAGAGAAGAGAGGCTAAAAACCAAAAAAAAGCCATCGTGGGGATGAGCGAGATAGCGCCATCGGCAAGACAGAGGAAATAGTAGTTTAAAAGCCCAAGGGAGACAGCCCATTGGAAGGGATGGGGCGCTTTTTGTATGAGCTGGTAAACGAAGGGGAAAAAGAAAGGGATGAGGAAGGTCACAAGACCGAAGATACCAAATGCATAGAAGATCCAATAGTAGACCATTTCGTGGATGCCGTAGAAGGGCTCTACAGAAAAGAGCGACAGACGATTTAAGATCTCGATGGCCTCAGTCCTTCTGCCTAAGGAAGGGTCAAAGATAAAACTCAATGGAAAATCTAGGACAATGACGAAAAATGAGAATAGAACAAGGACAAAGAAGGACAAGACGACAAGGTAAGTCCCTTTTTTTTTGATGAACAAGGCTTGCACAAGTTCATGGAAGATGAGGCCAAACCAAATAGTTCGAGAAAAAGTCAAGATGAGAGCTGTCTTCACCCAGAAAAGGGGCCATTTTCTTGTTTCTAAATATTGGTAAAGGGGGAGAATGAGAAGTTGACAGACTCCGAAGATGTTGCCGTTGTTGTAGGTTGATACGAGCTTGAAAATGAGACCTCGATTGATATGTTTTTTGTCGAGCTGACCAAAGTCATCAAAGTTCGTAGTTAAAAAGGGGATTTCGATAAACCGGCCAGTGACAGTCTTGATGATGAACAGTGCAATACCGTAGAGGGCAATCCAAAACATCCCTTGTTTGAAGAGACGGCAGAATAGGACAAGATCGAGCGTTTCGATGACCCTTGAAAAGGCGAAATAAAACAAGAGAGGGAGAAAGTGGAAGTGAATTAGAAAGGAGGCTGTCAAACTGAAATAGAGATAGCCATTCGTAAGGATGGTGACAAGGGAAAGGATCTGAAAGGGGAGAAGGGTTAAGAAAGCCACAAACCTCGGCATATGGACGTGCCAGATAGGACGAAAAAGAGATAGTAGAGCCAATGAGGCTAGAATCAGATATCCCCACGTGACAGGCATAGTCCCAACTTTAAATCCCCCCTTAGGAAAGACGAGCAAAAAGAGCCAGAGGGGTAAGAATAAGAAGAGCTGGCCGAAGGGGCGAAATACTATAGGTGACACATGTACGAAATGGGTTGCTTTTTGAATGTTTTTTGAAACCAGTTTTTGCACTGAAAGTAGACTCTATAGACCCAAGCGACTTTGGCTTCGGTCATATGAGCTCCAAATTGTGTAGGATCCTGCAGATGGTTTGTGTAGGTTGTAATGAGGTGGGCTAGATAAAGGATATTTTGCTCGTAGGTGAGATGGCGATAGGCAAAGCGACTTCCTTCCAAGGCAATCTCTTTGACAAGGGCATCGTGGTTGCGGCAAAAATCGAGCACATTGAGCAGTCCATCGAGACGGTGTTGGATAGGGACAAAATGGACAAAGGGTTTGAGCCCTTTGTAGTACCACTGTCGGTAGGGGGTCTCTTGTTTGAGGAGAAGGGAATTCGAAGCCAAAATCCAAAATGTGCGCGAGTAGCAGCAAGAGTGGCCATCGATGTCAGGCAGGTACTTATAGATCAAATGATCCTTGGGATTGATGGGGGGGGTCATCGGGAAGGTCTTTTCGATTTGGCTTTGATTGACAGAGAAAAGACCTTGCAAGGAGGTGAAGGTGGCATCGATCTTCTCTGGGTGATGCTGAGAAAGGTAGACAAGTTGGAAGCGAGGCGCTGTAGAAAAGTCCTTCTTATAGATTTGAGTCAATGAGGGGGCAGGTCCTGTTGGAGAGCCGCGCCAAAATGCCTTCGGCTCTTTGTTTTCCCAGGGGATTTCTTCTGCAACAGTTGCCATTAAAGAGGAGAGGTAGTTTCGATCAAGGGGATTGAGCGCTTCTGGGTCTGGGGTCAGAATGAGACGGAGGCCATCTCGATGTTTGGCAAAGACAAAAATAGGACAAAGGTAGGGGTTAGTGTCGAGACCATCCCCTAAGTGCATGATCAGGTCAAAGTCAGGAATGGGGTAGGTTTCAATGAGCTTATGGAGAGCTTCTGACATGATATAATAGCGGGGATGGGTACGGATTTCAGGTCGAGAGTCTGCCTGTAGTCTGGTCCCCATTTTTTGAAAGCGGACGTTATAAATGCTGGCGGTCTTGGCCTCTTGCCACGTGGCCTCAATCATCTCCCTCGAGATCTGGGCATCGGCAAGGTCTTCTCCAATCTGTGCCTGCAAAAAATCTTCGATAGGAGGGAGGTCAGTTGCTGCAGTTAATAGTGGAGTGAGCCATAAGAGCCAAAACAAGAGGCATCTCAACCTTGGAATACGGCAAGCGATTCTTGGCAAGGTTGCGTGAAAACTACTCTGGATCATGGGCCACACAAGTTTGGATAAATTGGACAATCGGTTCTATATCAAGACGATCGATCGGCTGATTAGGATTGCCAATTTGACCTAGCTGGTAAGCAAGATCTCGATCAATCACCCCTCGATCTGCCATCAAAGCGAGATAGGAAAGGCCCCTTGCCTCTGAAAAAAGACGATAGTCGAGACATTGAGCCGAAGGGGGGAGGATTTCGACTACACAGCTTTTCGGGGGGAGGAACAAAACGTGGCTGAGTCCATTTCCGTGGACACCCATCAACAAGTCGGTATTGGCAATGGTACGAATTTGCTCTTCAAATGGAAGGAGGCTGAAATCGACGCTCGTCAGTTTGACACGTTCGATACTTCGGACGGCTTCAAAGAGCTTGCTTTCCAGCTCGGAGCTTAGAGTTCTTGGAGGCAGACGTTGGATGTAGGTCACTCGAAAGAGATTGTCGGGGTCTTTGGCAGGAGTCAGATGGCAGAAGTTTTGGACTTTACTTGCAAGATCATCCAAGGTGTCTGTTGTTAAAAAAGGAGCTGTCTCTGCAAGCATTTTGTTGAGATGCATGCAGTAGCTTGAAAGGACGGTGCGGCCTCGATCCGATAGATAGGCCTCTTTAAATTGTAACAAATTCTGAGGGTGTTGATTGAGCCATTCGGGCCAGGTGAACACTTGAGCTTTCGGAAACAGTGCGTTGATTAAATAAGAATGCATCGAGTGAGGCCCTTGCCAACGAAGTGGCTCCATCGACCCATCTGAAGCGAGGATGATTCTTTCGACGAAGGGTGCTTTGGAAGGTCCCAGGAATGAAAAAAGGCCGACCAAATGTTCCATCAAGTGAAATAAGTGGGAAGGACCTGTTCTCATCCCCGGGTTTTCCAAGAGAAAAAGGGAGATCCCTTCAATAGGTATGGCCGATATATAGGCGTTAGAGGCAGGGGTAGGTGAGAGGGCATATTGTCTGGGACGGTCAGGCTCTGGAAGAGGGTGAATGACATCGTCCCAAGAGATGGTCGTGCTTTCTAAAAAGAAAGTACGAGATGCAGGATCAAAGTAGAGATTGTCAACATGGGAAAAAGGGAGAGGAAGGGGGTGGAGTTCACTTGTGGACAAGGAGTTAAGAGTTGAAATGACAAGGAGCATACACAGCTGGATGTAGACAAGGATCATGGACGCTCTAGGTGTTTGGAAAGAAGTGAGGCGATCTTCAACATATCAAACGGCTCGCCGACCCCGAGTGCTTTTTTCATAGCGGCATTAGGGCAAATCATCCGCTTATTTTTAGGATCTTGGAGTTTATGCTTTTTGATATAATCCCATATTTTTCGAGTCGCGTTGGGTCTCGATAGAGACTCTTCTTGGAGCAGTCCTTGGAGAGATTTAGAGAGGCGGTAGAGAGGTTGTTCTTTTTTTGTCTTAGTCTCTTTTTTTTCTCCCCTTTTTTTTCTCCCCTTTTTGATGTAAGCAGTCTTCGGGTGGCTGGGATACTTGGAGGCAAGGTCGTCGAGGTTGTTGACGATGACATCACAGTCGGGATAGCTACTACAGGAGAAAAAAATCTTACCAAAACGAGAGCGCCGAGCTCCCATCTTCCCATCGCAGCCGACGGCAGGACAAGAAGGCATTGTCTCTGGATCGTAGGTAGGCTCTCCTTGTTTA
>JAGVDZ010000007.1 GCA_020058465.1 Parachlamydiales bacterium
AGATGTAAACGAATATATTTCTGGATTTCCAAAAGAAATTCAGAAAATATTGAAGCAGGTTCGGGCGATTATTCGGAAATCTGCACCAAAAGCAGTAGAAAGTATCGCTTACGGTATGCCAGCCTATAAATTTAATGGGAAGCCTCTTGCGTATTTTGCTGCATTCCCAAAGCATCTTGGATTTTATGCCACACCAAATGCTCATGCAAAATTTATGAAAGAATTGGTAAAATACAAGCAAGGAAAGGGGTCAGTACAATTTCCAATCGGTAGGGCAGTTCCGTTTGTACTTATCGAAAAAATGGTAAAGTTCAATTTAAATACTCTAACTCCTAAAGGTACCCCCAAGTCTCGTAGCCCAAAAATCTAAATTATCAAATGAAAGAAATCGAGGTCAAGGCATATCTTAAAAATGAAAGTGAAGTAATAGAAAAACTTCAAACGCTTGGGTGTGTTTTGTCGGAGCCTATACACCAAGTTGACACTGTATATACCAAAATTCCTGCAAAAACTGTAGAAGAATATTTGAAGAATGATCACTTTTTGCGCATCAGAGAAAAGAGTGACGGGAGATTTATTTTTACAGTAAAAAAACCTCTCTCAAAAGAAGTCCTGACTAAAGCAGAGCACGAGACTGAGGTTTTAAATGCCAAAGAATTAGAGCATGCCCTTTTCCTTATGGGATACCAAGTTGCCAACAAGGTCTTAAAAATTAGGCGTACTGCAGAATACAAAGGTTTCGAGATTTGTATCGATGAAGTTGAAAAACTCGGATCATTTATAGAGATTGAAAAAATATCAGATAACGACGTTGATGAAGTAAGAAAAGATTTAAACAAATTTCTAATTTCACTTGGTATCCCAATTGAAGACGAGATTCACAAAGGGTACGATATCTTGGCAATTGAGAAACAATTATCTTAGTGTTGCGCTCAATATCACCAACACTTGATTTTACTTGGAATCTGATTATATTGGGTCTAGAAGGAGTCCAATATGTACAACAAGAAGTTAGTCAGAGTACCAGCGGCGTTGAAACGCCAGCTTGAATGGGTTGTTAATAAAAATGACACAGTTTGGAAGGATTGTCCCTCTGGACACGATATAAGGGTTGAGATTGTGGTCCAATATGTACCTAAGGGCCCAGCGCCACGAGCACATCCTACTATCAAAGTACCGGTAGTGCTAAGTCGTAGGCTAAAAAAGGTTGTTGATGCGAACCAGACCATTCGGGCAAATTGCCCGTTTGATCATGATGTAAGGGTGGAGATCAAGATCGAGTATGTGCCGAAGGGCGGGCCACAACTCAATTTACGTACAGAGATACAACGAAAGCGAGTTCCTCTAGGTCCTAAAATGCAGAGAACCAATGAGCCTTTCGGCGAGGAATACTTCCAAGCTTTGCTAGACTCGGCGTTAGGATCAGAGGATAAGCGTTTTGTGCGTCTATTCAAAGAGCACAATAATAAGCCCATGGCTCCAATTGAGTGGATGCGCAAGTATTTTAATAAAATGAGTCATGCAAAAACGATCAATTCACTCTGCCGACAGCATCGTATACCCGCGTCTTTTGGAAGGACTGGCGAGTATCTCCTAGGGGAGAATATCGCTTTCGACCGCCGCGAGAAGTACAAATTTTACGTAATGGAACCTATCCGAAAGGCTCGAGGATGACTCGAGCCTTTTCACTAGCCAAATTAATTAATGTGTTAAAATGTGTTAATAAAACCAAACAGTAGATAAATCTATGTCATTACCAATGCCAAAAAGAGTTCCAAAAGTAGGGTTTTACTACCACTACAAGCACGATCCAAATGGATCAGTGAATAACTATGCCTATGAAGTCGTTGGGGTCGGGTTCCATACCGAAGAGGATGTTAGAACAGGAGAGGAGCATTTTTTAGTTTACCGACCACTTTATGAAGCCAGTGTCTACCAAGCTTCGAAAGATCTTGGCATTCCATGTTTCGATGCTCGACCACTCGAAATGTGGATGGAGGATGTGATGAAGGATGGCGAAACCGTCCCTCGTTTCAAGCTCATCACCGATCCGGAAATCATTTCTCAACTCGAAGTGGTTCGGGAAGAGATGTATCCAAAGTCATGACTCCAATCCAAGACTACATTCGAAAAATTGTGAGTCCTTCACTTTGTTCTTCAGTAGAATCCTACTCTTCAAACATTGCAGGATTCCGAAGAGTACTGCTTTTAGATATGTGGGAAAATGTTGTGGGGAAGAGTATAATGATACTATGAATAAATCAATTATGGGCATATTGGTAGTTGGGATAATTTTAGTAGGAGGATTTTTTGCCTTGAATTCCTATATCTACAATGAAAAGCAGGTGTTCACAGCAGACAACTACAAAGACGCTGAATTTGTCATTGAAGGAGAGCGTGTGCGACTTGGAAGTGATGTGCGCTATTTCGGCAACGAATTATTTACTGACCTCAACAGCGACAGCCGAGAAGATGTCGTCTTCCTTGTGACCTACGAGCCCGGTGGCTCTGGCACCTTCTACTACGCTGTCGCCGTGCTCAATACCAAGGAAGGCTACATCGGCTCTGACGGCTATCTTTTAGGAGATCGTATTGCCCCCCAAACAACCCACTTGAGCGAAAACCCAATACATAAGAATGTCATAGTTGTGAATTTTGCTGATCGAAATCCAGGTGAACCCATGACCACCGAGCCATCTTTAGGGAAAAGTGCATATCTCAAACTTGATATCGAGAACATGCAATGGGGTATCGTAGTGCCTGATTTTGAAGGTGAGTCTAGATAATCTAATGTCGCTTTTGGCTATTCCGAGTAGGGTAGAAGTGGTAAAATAGAAAGTGTCAAAAAAGCCTTGTGGAGCTTGGAGTTAGGTTTTCCGAGACACGTCGTTTAATATTTTTATTATATTACAACTAGTTGCATTTCAAATAAGGATTTTCATAGCGAATGGTAGAAAAATGGAGAAAATTTTGAGAAAATAATAGTAATCATGACACAATACAAACACACCCAGATTGGATATCTAATGATCTTTGTCACTCTAGTTGTACTAGTACTTTTTGTGTGGGCTCAGATTACAGCTCGAGCCGAGCCACCTTCGGTCGACTCGGGCACAAATTTTGCCGTTTCTGCCATAATGCTATTAATTCTGTCCATCCTTGCCTCATTTACCACACTAAAAGTATCGGTCGATGAAAATTATGTTCGAATCAAATTTGGCTACGGCATTTTTCGCAAGCACTTCGCGGTGAGTGAAATTGCTTCAGTCGAACGAGTAAAAAATCATTGGTACCAAGGCTGGGGAATAAGATTGTGGCTATGGCCAAAGATGTGGATTTATAATGTTTCCGGTTTCGACGCAGTTGAACTGGTTATGAAAAGTGGAAAAATTTATCGTATAGGAACAGACAATCCAGAAGAACTTAGGATGGCGATCAAGAGTGTGTTACAGCTATAATATAGAAAGATCGAAATACACAAACATTTTATAAATAATTTATACAATAGATGAAAAAATTGACTTCAAAAAACAAACCGATAAAAGGTAAGTACGTAGATGGATTTTTGATCTCTGCACCAAAAAACAAGGTGCCTGAATATCGCAAGATGGCAAAACTCGGAGCCAAGATTTGGATGAAGCATGGTGCACTTGATTACAAAGAGTGCCTGGGCGACGACCTCAAACCTAAAAATATGGGAGAGGGAATGACCCCAAGATCGTTTTTGGAAGCAGCGGGAACATCAAACAATGAGGTAGTCTGGTTTTCTTATATACTATTCAAGTCCAAGAAACATAGAGACAGCGTAAATGCAAAAGTTATGAAAGACAGCGCCATGGACCCAGAGAATTGGGGAGGAGGAGAAATACCTTTTGATATGAAAAAATTTTGCTACGGAGGCTTTACAGTTGAGGTGAGTGGGTAAAGCCCTAAACAAAAAAAGACCCCCGCAAGCTGGCGAAGGGTCTCGGGTCACAAGCTCTGGCTTTGGCCCATTATATATGGACGCTATCTTGGGGACTTTGTTAGTTCAAGTCCCTCTTCGTATGTCACTACGGGCAGAGCCGAAGACTGCACTGCCGTAAGAAACTTTTGAAAATTCTCCTCCGTAACACAAAATTGATCTGGGCAACTAGCGCGTATCTTGTGAAAGAGAAGGATGAGCCACGCCTTGCGTGCCCGAGTCTCTGCGAGCCAACCATTCACCTGGGCAAGCGTGGTATTCCACTCGATCTTCTGCACCTTAATCGAGTGGGGGAACGCACCCATCGGGTTGTAGCCAGAGTCCGAGTTCCTCATTGAGGAGAAGTACCCCCGCTCTTCATTGAGCCCCAGGACAGACGCATTGTACTCCCCAAAGGGGATGGCAAAGGAACGCACATTGAAACCCTGGGCATCAAGGAATGACCGACTGGTATAGAGTTGGCCCTCCATAGCTGTGACTGAAAGTTGTGTCAGGTCCGAGTGATCGTAACTGTGAGCTACAATCTCCCAGCCGGCGTTTTCCATAGAGTGCATCTCGGCTAAGCTCATGTATCCGGGGAAACCCGGTTCAAAATACTT
The DNA here is from genome assembly GCA_020058465.1 of Parachlamydiales bacterium. GTDB lineage: Bacteria > Chlamydiota > Chlamydiia > Chlamydiales > SM23-39 > JAGVDZ01. Next base: position 4,564 of record JAGVDZ010000007.1, read on the forward strand.
GACCACGGTAGCTTCTACACCTCTCCATCCGCGGGATTGAATGGCAGGGAAGGCGATGTCAAAGTGCTCCCTATACCCATCATCAAACATAAGTGTCACCGCTCCTTGGAAAGACCCTTGGGGGAATTCTGCGACATGGATGTCATCGAACCAAACTGTCCCGCTAACATTTCCTCGGCGCAGTCGCACTTCGAGCCACTCGATGGGTAAGTGGCCGTTCACCAAATCAGTGGTGTTGATCCCTACATAACGCCAATCGAATGTTCCCATGTTTTTTGTTTTGAGAGTGGTAGGGCAATAGCTCAATTGCGACTCCGTAAGTCCTACAAATTTGACCCGACAATCGAATGAGGCGCCCAACTTGTCACTCGCGACATCAGGAATCCCCTCTGCTTTTATTTGCATAGTGATGAGGATTGGCACATGGGTCGATTGGTTAAAGTGGACCCTCTGAAAAGCTCCGAGAAGCTG
>JAGVDZ010000028.1 GCA_020058465.1 Parachlamydiales bacterium
ATCGATTACCCAGTGATGAAAGAGAAAATTTTGCTATCGGCAAAAAAACACTTCAAGCCCGAGTTCCTCAATCGACTCGATGGGCTTGTCACCTTCAAACCTCTCGACAAAGAAGCTCTTGCCGCCATTGTTGACCTGGAGGTTCAAAAGCTTCAGCAAAGACTTGTGAAAAAACAGATCCAACTGCAACTCACCGCCGAAGCTAAAGCCTTTTTGATTGATAAAGGTTATGTCCCTGAGATGGGGGCCAGGCCCCTTCGCCGTATCGTGGAACAACATTTAGAAGACCCTCTTTCCGAAAAGATTCTCAAAGGTAGCTATAAAAAATCTTTTTTTGTAACCATCCAAAATGGGGAACTTGTGATTGAAGAAGATCCTATTTTGCAAGAGAGTCTTGAAAAAACACCCGAAATGGTTCAAGAATAATTCGTTTATGATATCTTGAAGAAGATGGCTCGCGCAAAGATGCGAGTCTTGGAGCAGCAGGTAGGTTCATGGATTTAAAGTTAAGTGATGTGGCCGAGCTACTCGATCTTTCGGAGGACACTGTGAGGTGTTGGGTAGCTGATGGCAAAATCCCCTGTTACCGAATTCACCAACAGGTTCGGTTTAACCGTAGTGAAATTGAAAATTGGCTCCTTGCTTCCCAAAAAGGTTCTGATATAACTCTTTTTTCGGGCGCGGAAGACAAAACTCTATTCGGAACCCATCAATTTAGCCTTCTTCGAGCCGTCCACCGAGGTGGCATTTACTACGATGTCCCTGGCTCAACAAAGGAAGCAGTGATCCGTTCCTCCATGGAGCAGATTGCGAGAGATCTTCAACTCGACGCGGACATTTTGACAGACCTTCTCCTCGACCGCGAAGCGCTCATGTCAACAGGCTTGTCAAAAGGGATCGCCATCCCCCATACAAGAGATTTTCTCCTGCAAGAAGCTTTCGATGTAGTCCCTATCGTATTCCCTAAGCAGTCGATCGACTTTGATTCGCTTGATCGTGAAGAGGTCCATACCCTCTTTTTCCTCTTTGCTTGTGACGACAAAAGACACTTGCACCTCCTTGCAAAACTGGCCCATTTCGGTCAGTCCGAAGAAAATATCCGCATCCTACAAAGTCGACCCAACCCGGCGACTCTTTTAGCCCATCTCAAAGGGTGGGAAGAATCGCTTCACACCTCGAGCAAGATTGCCTCTATACCCAAATGAATTCAAAATTTAGGAATTCATCTATGTTGTTTTTTCCAATCAGGGCATCGCGGGGGCTTCTTGGAAGATAGCAATGACCTCACTTTGTACTTTTGTCTCCAAAAGAGCTTTTCGGATATTTAACCGGCGAATCAATGAAGTTAGCTGAGATAAGATCTGAAGATATTGGCTCTGCGCATACAGGGGCCCTCCAATCATAAAAATAATTCGAACGAGTGTGTCGTCGAGAGAATTCCATTCAAGGCCTTGCTTCTGTTGCAATCCAATCGCAATAAAAAAGTCAGAAACGCCCTCAATTTTAGCATGAGGGACTGCCACCCCAAGACCAATCCCTGTAGATACAAGCCCTTCTCTTTGAAAGACCGCCTGTTGAAACGCCTTCCGACAAGGCAACTTACCTACTTCATCCAACCGACTGATTAAAGCCTCGATGGCCTCATCACGATGTTGACTGTGCAAAAATGAAATCAGACGCCGGTCTAAATAATCTTGAAATTGCATAAATCCCATGTGATGGTTGATATCAGCGCTAATGTGTCCCTGTGTGACCAAAGCCACCAGCTCCACGGGGCGTCCCGCTCAAAGACGGCTGCTCACAAAACTGCGCTCGATAGACAGGGGATAAGACTATTTGCGCAATCCTCATCCCATTTGTCACTGTAAACGATTCTTGGCCATGATTGATCAAAATCACCTTGATCTCACCTCGATAATCGGCATCAATTGTACCCGGGCTGTTGCCCACTGTAATCATCGAATGCGCTGCCAGTCCACTTCGGGGGCGAACCTGGATTTCAAAACCAGACGGGATCTCACAATATAGCCCTGTTGGAATGATCGCCTGCTTCCCAGGCTGAACAATCACAGGGCTTGTTAAATAGGCCCTAATGTCAGCTGCTGCCGCTCCCTCGGTAGCATACACGGGCATGCATGCTCCTTCCTCTACCATGATATTGACGACACAAGAATCTTTCTTCATTCCAACCTGCTCTACTGACAAGAGCTTTTCGAAACTCCTGTCCCAATGGCAAGCAGTTCTTTTAACCGGTTTACCTCTTTTTGATCAACTGAACTACCTGAGCCCCCTTGACAAAACCAAAGAAAAAACGAAAGTTTCTTTTTTAGCTCGCGGCGGGGTACGACGCAGTCCACCATTCCTTTGTCTAAAAGGAATTTCGACTTTTGGGCGTCAGCGGGCAATTTCTGTCTCATCGTCTGTTCAACAACCCTAGGCCCTGCAAATGCGATAAGAGCATCTGGCTCGGCTATGATTAGATCCCCGAGGGTCGCAAAGGAAGCTGTCACCCCCCCCGTCGTTGGATTCGTCAATACAGAGATGTAGACAAGGCCATGATCTTGAAAGCGAGCCAAAGCAGCCGAGGTCTTGGCCATCTGCATAAGAGACAGCGCCGACTCCTGCATACGAGCACCCCCCGAAGAAGAAACGACGATCAAAGGGAGCCTCTTCTCCAAAGCCCATTCAATCAAAAGAGTGAGCTTTTCTCCCACAACAGAGCCCATCGACCCCCCCATAAAAGAAAAGTCGAGCACGGCTAAAGCCACTCGGATCCCGCTGAGCCGAGCAAGACCTGTCCAAATCGCATCGCTACGTCCCGTCTTTGCCTGAGCCACCTTCAGCCTTTCAAGATAACTTTCCGTATCGACAAACCCCAAGACATCGAGAGGTTGCATATCCTGGAACATCTCCTCTAGGGATCCTTCATCAGTTAAAAGATCAAGCCTCTTTGTAAGAGTCAGCCGATAGTGATAGCCACATCGAGGGCAGCAGGCAAGAGTCGCCTCCAGCTCTTTGGCATGGACCAGCTCGCTACACCCGGAGCACTGGATCCAACCACTAAACCCGTCTTTCTTAGACGTTTGTATTTTAATCTTTGGCTTGCTTCTTGAAAATAATCCCATATGCGAAAGAGATGATATCATGAATCACAGTAGCGACTCAAGATCTATAATAAAATTATTAATTTATTAATACGAGTGGCCAGAAGGCGACAAAATGTGCCAGCGAGGCAAATTTCCAAATCTCAAGACAGTGTTGAGAGGAATTAAGGGTGTAGCAACGCTTTTTGGTATCGAGCCTCGATCGCCTCCCAATGGACAACCTGCCAAAGGGCTTTGACGTAATCGCCCCTCACATTTTTGTACTGGAGATAATAAGCATGCTCCCATACGTCGACCCCAAAAATAGGGATCAAGCCCTTAGAACTCAATGGATCTTGATTTGCACACGTACTGATCTCAAGCCTTTTTAAAGCCTTGTTATAACCAAGCCATCCCCAACCAGAACCTTGGATCGCTACCGTCTGCTGCTGGAACTTCTCTTTGTACTTGTCGAATGAGGTAAACTCCTCTTCAATCGCCTTCAAAAGGGGTCCTTGCGGCTCTTTGCGAGCCTTATTTTGTGACGTCAAAAAGCTCCAGAACAGAGCGTGGTTGATATGCCCCCCACCGTTGAATTTGATCGCTTGTTGCAACGCGATCATAGCTGCGACGTCTTGTTTACTTTCAGCATCGTGATACTGCTCAAGAGCCTGATTTAGATTGTTGACGTATGTTTGATGATGCTTTTGGTAATGTAGCTGCATAATTTCAGCAGAAATCACAGGCTCTAGAGCATGAAAATCGTAAGGAAGATCGGGCAACTGATACTTCGTCGATGTAGGGGCTGACATAAAACCTCAAACTCACTTCTTTCTATCACACGAGCTTCTACACACAAATGAATTCAAAATTTAGGAATTTGACAAGGAGGTAGCTTGGAATTCATCTTTCTAAAGCAGCTAAACTTAAAAAGTTGTAGCGATACCAAGAAAGGTGAACTCCAAGCGTCGCCGACACTGTCAAAAGCCAACTTTTGAGTTCGTTTGTGTATACTCTAGCAAATCGGCTTGATTCTCGAAAATGGAGAAAGTCTCTTTTCTAACGTTGTCAAGGTGACTGGGCCGAGCGCCCGATATACACAAGTCGAAGGGGTGTGCTCTATCTGATCAAAAAATGAAGATACCGTCGAAGGGCTGGTGAACAACAGTTCTTCAATCAACTGAAGAGGGGGCAAGCAAAATGTTGTGGGGACTGTGTCATACAAGACAAAAGAGACGATATCGACCCCTTGTCTTGCGAGGAACCGCGCCAGATCTTGTCTTGCCTGTTTTGAATGGGGATACATCACCTTGGATTTGGACAAGTCTTCCTCCTTGGCCATCTCAATCAACCCCTCAATACAAG
>JAGVDZ010000146.1 GCA_020058465.1 Parachlamydiales bacterium
AGGAGGGTAGCGAGTGTAGAGGTCAGCAATCCATTGTAAGTTTTTATGGGGCTTTCGATTGCCTACACATAGAAAAAACCGCTCTGGCACCTTAAAAGAGCACGTCAACTGCTTGGTCTCAAACCAAGAAAGATCGACACCAGGATAGACCACCTCAAAGGCCTCTTTAGGATACCCCAGCCAATAGGCAAGCTCATGTTGAGAGAAGTAAGAGTCGGTGATCACAAGATCTGACTGGGCAACGGCTCGCTTCATCAAGAAGTGCGCATAGAGACGCTCCGACCAAGAAAGGGATGAGTTGAAGGCCAGGTGGCAGGCATCGTGGATGGTTACAATCCTTTTCTTGGCCGCAATGGGCCCTAAAGGAATGTTGTAGTGGGGGGACCAAATAAGGTCACAGCGGGGGATTTTCCAAGGGAGGTCAAACTGTTCTCTCAGTGAATAAATAGGGGCTGACGAGATGATGTGTCGAAAGCCAGGTAGCCGGCTTGACGACGAGGTGATGAGACAAGTGTCAAACTGAGGTGGCGTCAATGCTGGTAGAAGAGAGCGGATGACTCTGCCGATACCACTTGCCTTTGCCATCCTCGCATCGATGGTCAACGAAAGCATACAACCAGATACTCTATAGCAACCTTGAGAAAATGCAACACAAACAAGGAGGAGTTTGGCGGTAGCGCCGATCTATTGTATTGTCTTAAGTGACAAAATATGAGGCACTAAAGAAGCTATAATTGTGTCGTTTGGATACGGCTCAAATATCGGTGTCTAAGAGTTGGTGTAACGGGTGGAGATCTTCGAAGGAGAAACTCAAGCTGATAGGTCCTTTGAAGATATTTAACAACTCCCCTATACTGAGCCCCCTTGATTCAAAGGAAAGCTTTAGGATTCTCAACATGGCCTATTTAAAGGATTTTCGAGACAGAATCAAACATGGAGATTTCACAGGATTTCTCAGAATTTGGGAAGAGTATTGTTACGGAGACCAACCTGATGGAGAAGAGATTGTCCAGACGCTAGAGGAGGTCAAGCAGTCAGAATTTGCCAAGCCCTTTGGGGCCCACGTAGAAAGGGTCCTTCCTCTGTGGAGAGGGCTTCCGGACGAGTCCCTTTCTAGGGCGGCTCTTCGATTGATTGTCGACCTTCAGACCACCCACAGTGAGGATCTTGCCTCCCTTGTCGTGACTCACCTGGAGGCACGATTTCCAGAAGACCCCCTTTTTCAGGAAAAGTTGAGATTAATTGGGCTTCGAAATCGGGATAATTTTCAAGGAGCCATCCGCAATTTCGAGCTATTGACCCACATGAGACAAGGGCAGTTTGTCTTTCATGTTGGTGGCTGGGGGACAGGAGAGGTGTTGGGAATTTCCTTCATCCGAGAAGAGGTTGAGGTGGAATTTGAGCATATGGCCGGGGGACAGGCTCTTTCTTTTGAGCAGGCCTTTCGACACCTGATACCTCTCGAGCATGGTCACTTTTATGCAAGGCGTTTTGGCGATCCCGATGCTCTGGAGGAGGAAGCCAAGCGAGATCATGCGGGGGTGATTCGACTCCTTTTGAGGGATTTGGGCCCCAAGACTGCGTCTGAGATCAAAGAAGAGATGGAAGAGCTTGTCATCCCTGTCGAAGATTGGGGGCGTTGGTGGCAGACGGCTCGGAGCAAACTGAAAAAGGACACCAAGGTAGAGACCCCCTCTGATGCCAAGCAGAAGTTTCGGCTACGTACGGAAGAGATGCCTCACGAAGTCGTATTCCACCAGGCTCTTGAGACTAAACCTGGCATTACGGCGACCATCCAGATGGTCTACAATTATTTAAAAAACTTTGCCGAAACGTTGAAAAACCAGGAATTTAAAACATTTTTAGAAGGAAGACTTCGAGATCTACTTCAGGAGCCTGAGATTTTAGAAAGCCAATTTCTAGAGATCTTTTTTTTCCTAGAAGATCTAGGGGATCCAGAGGCTTCACGGGCCCTTTCTTCTAAGATTCAGCAATTGACGCATCCTGAAAAGGTGATTCACGACATCACAATTCTCCCTTTTCAAAAAAGGGCGCTCCAGATCATGCAGAGGGAAAATCCCTCCTGGCATTTAATCTTTTTAGATCTTTTTTTAACCACGGCGCAGCCCTTACTGCGGGACTATCTCGTCGTAGCTCTTCAAAAGGGGGGGTACCACAAGGAACTTCAAGACAAAGTTGAGATCCTTCTCCATCATCCGATTTCCTACCCGGAGATCTTTTTTTGGTACTTTCAAAAAGTGACTTCGGGGAAAGAGGAGCTCCCTTTTTCGGACATCCAAGGCAAGCTTCGGTTCTTTGAGGGGCTGTTGATTGTTCTCGACTATATAGAGAAGAATGTAAGGCACCGAGATCTTGTTAAAAAGATTTTAAATCTGGTTGTGGCTGAGCGCTACAAGCTTGTCAGGAGCTTGATGCAAGAGGCAAGTTTAGGTCAGATTAAAGAGTATCTTCTCTTGGCTACCAAGTGCCAGTCCTTTTCAGATCATGATATCAAGATTTTGCATGCTTTGGCTGAAGTTGTGTATCCAACGCTTGCGAGATTTCGGAAAGACAAGGAACGGGGTATTTCAGAAGACATGCCTCTATGGACGACGCAGGAGGGGTTTGAAAGGACACATAGGAGGATACAGCAGATTGCGACTGTCGAAACGGTGCAGAATGCGAAAGAGATTGAGGCGGCAAGGGAGCTCGGGGATCTACGAGAGAATGCGGAGTTTAAGGCGGCATTGGAAAAGAGGGATCGGCTCCAGGGGGAATTAAAGATGCTGTCGGATCAGCTTTCAAGGGCCCGGGTTGTGACTCCTGACGATGTCCCTTCTGATGAAGTGGGCATTGGCTCTGTGGTCCACTGTCTCGATCGTCGAGGCCAGGCTATTCGGTTTATCCTCCTCGGCCCTTGGGACGCCGACCCAGACAAGAGGATTTTGTCTCTACAGTCGAAGCTTGCCCAGGCCATGCAGGGTCGTTTTGTGGGAGAGACCTTTACATTCCAAGGCGAAGATTATACGATCACTTCCTTGGAAAACTATTTTCATGTTAAGAATCTGTCTCGATAGCCACAGAGACCCGAGAGATCGGTCGTATATTTTTGTTTGCCGTGGAGGATGATAGGATGACCTTGTTTCGTCTTGTGCTTGCGAGCTCGAATCTACATAAAGTGAGAGAGTTTCGCTCGCTTTTCAAGAGCCTTCCTCAAATCGATCTTTTGAGTTTGAGGGATTTCCCGAACTATCTTCCGCCTGAAGAGACAGGATCGACATTGTTGGACAATGCCACCTTGAAGGCGAAAGATGCGGCTCAGGTGCTTGGTATGTGGTCTTTAGCGGACGACTCTGGGCTGGTGGTGCCGGCTTTAGGTGGGGAGCCTGGGGTCTTTTCAGCTCGGTTTGCTGGGCAGGGGGCGAGCGATTTAGACAATCGTCGTAAACTTCTCGAGAAGATGCAGCATCTTTTGGATGACGATCGATGGGCTTACTACGAGTGTGCTCTTGTTTTAGCCTCCCCGCGAGGGGTACATAAGGCGGTATCGGCCACTTGTGAGGGGGTCATTTTGCCGCAAGAAAAGGGTGGGCGGGGGTTTGGGTATGATCCTTTATTTGTGAAACAGGGCTACAACAAGTCTTTTGGGGAGCTTGAAGATGCTGTCAAAGAGCGGATTTCTCACCGCAGAAAGGCCTTTGACAAGCTCTCCATAGCCTTAGAAGAGCTTATTCATCCATGAAGAAGGGTCGCCGGTAAGCGGGGGCCTGTCTGAATTTTACAACAGAGTTCTTTAAATTGTGGAAAACTTTTGCGATGGTTGTAATCATGTTCCAGAGTTTCAAGAACTCTG
>JAGVDZ010000107.1 GCA_020058465.1 Parachlamydiales bacterium
ACAACAAAAGTGGAGGAACAAGGGTCCTTGCAAAACCGAGAGACCCTTTTGATGCCCCTTTTTCTATTGACCCTTGGGGGACAGTGTCTATTCTTTACGTTCGTTCTTTTCTTTTTTTCTGAAGAGGGGCGTTGGACGTTGACGTGTGATGCTAGAGCTTGGATTTATTACGGGCTTGTGGCTTTGATCATGCTGTATTTTGGATATCGTAAGCTTACGAAGCTGTCTAATTAACTTGAAATAGATAGAATATCAAATAGAGTATAATTGTAGGGCAAAGCGCTGATAGAAAGAGCTTGATTGGCTTGACGCCGCCTTCGAAGTGATGTTTGAGCATGGAATAGCCTGCGGGATTGGGGGCATTTCCGATCACGGTCAAGCCTCCCCCTGCGATGACTCCGGTAAAGAGAGCATATTCAAAGGGACGGCCCCAGTTGGGGATCAAGGTGGCCAAATATGAGATGGCTGTATTGTCGTTGAATCCTGTCAATAGCATCGAGATGCCCATCACGGAGCCTCGAGAATGGCCTTCTAAGAGGGGGACGACCCACCACCCTTGGAGCCCTCCATGAATCACAAGGCCTCCTAAGAATAGGGCTATCAACATAGGTCTAGCGAGGAGGATCGGATATTGGTGATTCCTTGTCGCTTGGTGAAAGCCAATGAAAAAGAGAAAACTGGCGATAAAGATGGCTGGGTAGTGGGATACAAAGACCACCCAGACTATAAAAAAAAGGTGGATGAGAAGAATCCACCAAGGAACAGGGTGGCCCGTGGGTTCGGTATAAGGGTTTTGTTTGCTTTTTCGGTCCAGTTCGGTAAATTCTTTACGAAAGAAAAACCAATAGATGAGGTTGGCCAGGGTGATCCCTAAGGCAGCTTTCCAGCCAAATAGAGTCAGCATTTCATAGTTAGTCCAGTGCCAGCAGCGGGATAGAATCAAAACAGCTGGCGAGGCAAATGTGGTCAACACCCCCCCGACCGAGACGTTGACAAAAAGAAGAGCTAAAGTGGCGTAGCTGAGCTTCACACTGGGTCGATGGGCGTAAAACTGTTTGGAAAGTAAAAGGGCGCAAAGGGCCATAGCACCAGCTTCAGTGAGCAAAGAGCCGAGCAAGGGACCCAGAGTGAGGAGGGTGAACCACCAAGCTGAAAGGGAGCCACCCAGCCACCTGGCTGCCCAGATGATGGCTACTTCGGCAATATGAACGATAGGGCGGGTGGCTGTCAGAGCGAGGATGACGAAGACAAAAAGGGCTTCTGTATAGTTTCGACTATCGATATAGTTGACAGCCGTTTCCCAATTGAAAAAAGAAATGATGGCAATCGCCAAGGGGATAGCCCAAAGGGCAAAGATGATCTCAACTTCGCCTAGAAAAAAAAGAACATGATGACGAAACGATCTTTCTGTTGATCTATACCTTTGTTGATGAGCCAGCTCTTGTTTGTGGGCATAGGCCTGCATTTTCGATGCAAAGAGGGTATGAAGGACGGAGCAGAAGAACAAAAAGGCCGAAACATAATGGAATAAAGAGGGGGCAAACCCCTCTAATTCTGAGCTGCTTAAAGGGGAGTCTGCACAGATAGGAATCGCGCTCAGGGATAAGGACCACATAGGAATTCACCGTAACAAATCAAAGAAATATTTTCCTGTGATTTATAGGGAAGGGGTAATACCAAATATCAAAAATCAATTCACATTGGAGGGTAGACATATGTCGTTGTTGCATTGGTTTCATTATCTCAAAGCTCCACGAGATGGCAAGTTTGGAGTGATTCAGGGGGTCTATGTCCCCAATGTAGTCCAAATGATTGGGGTCATCTTATTTTTGAGGATGAGTTGGATTTTGGGGCATGTGGGGATAGGGCAGATGGCAGCGGTCATTACCCTCTCTTCATCTTTGCTGCTGTTGACAAGCCTTTCTATGGGGGCGATTGTTTCGAACATGAGGATGAAAGCAGGAGGTGCTTATTATCTAATCTCTCGTTCATTGGGAATTGAATTTGGGAGTGCCATCGGCGTTTTGCAGTTTGTTTCCCAGCTTTGTTCTGTTGCTCTTTGTGTCACCGGGTTTGCTATTTCTCTAAGTGAAATGGTGCCCCAAGGCTCGCTTGAACTATTTAAAATAATCACTCTCATTAGTTTGGGACTTGTCGCTTTTTTTTCGACAGATTTGGCTCTCAAAATGCAGATCTTGATCTTTGTCGCTCTTGCAGTCTCTATTGGGGCTTGTTTTGTCGGGTTTCAAGGGATCCCCGAAGGGATGAGCCAGATGAGCGAACACGGGTCGAGTCTTACGTTCTGGGCAGCATTTGCGATGTTTTTCCCAGCGACGACAGGGATTGAAAGTGGGATGTCGATGTCGGGGGACTTACGAAACCCCTCTCGAGCACTCCCTTTGGGTACAGCAGCATCTGTGATCACAATGTATATCGTCTATCTTGGACTTTCTTTATTTTTATCACAACATGTGGCGCCTGTGTATTTAAGAGCACATCCGTTTATCCTTTATTATACAAACGCCTTTCGATCTCTCATCATGACGGGTGTTTGGAGTGCCACACTATCATCGGCTCTCGGTGCTCTCTTGGGAGCGCCTCGTGTGATTCAAGCCATTGCAAAAGATGGGGTGTTGCCACAGTTTTTAGCTCAAGGAGTCAAGAGGACCAACGAACCTAGAAAGGCGATGCTTGTGGTGTTTGCTATGGCCTTTTTCTTGACCTTGTTTACCGACATCAACCAGATTATCCCCATGCTTTCGATGGTGTGCTTAATCTCTTACACGCTCATCAACTTGGTGGCTTTTTTTGAGGCACTTTTGCAAAACCCAAGCTGGCGCCCTACTTTAAAAATACCCCCTTGGGTGCCTCTCTTTGGAAGTCTCGGTTGTTTCATCGCCATGTTTATGATCAACCCAGGATCGACTTTTCTGATCCTCAGCTTGGTCGCTCTTCTTTGTCTTTGGATCTCTTCTCGGAAGGTGGAGGGACATTGGGACGATCTTCGCTACAGTATGATTTCCTACTTTGTGAATCGTGGGGCTTGTAAACTCAGTGCTTTGGGTCGAGATGCGAAACACTGGAGGCCCCAGATTTTGACCTTTTTTGAAGAGGGCACATTTCCCAAAAACTTGGCTTTTCTTGCCCATGCCCTCAATCAAGACAAGGGGCTGTTGACGTTTGCGACCCATACGCACTTACCTGATATTTTACCTCTTAAATATGAGGTTCAAGACAACTTGAAAGGGTGTAGGATTACCTCTCATTTACATATTGGCCAAGAAGCTCTTCCCTACACGGCAGCAAGTCAGATGGTGGAACATTACGGATTTGGGCACCTTCGCCCCAACACGATTTTTCTCAAAGTTCCAACTGATGTAGCGCAGATGGAGCCATTTATTGCTTTTGTCCTTCAGGCCCATGCAAGAGAAAAAAACATTCTGATTTTGAAAGATGATCCAAATAAGGACTTTTTGTTTGCCGACCCTTCTAGGACAGGCAAGCAGATTCAACTTTGGTGGAGGGGGAAATATCCTGGTAATTTTGAGCTCTGTCTTGCGATCGCTTTTTTGCTGCAGCAGAGTCGCTTTTGGCCTCAATCCAAGATCTGCATTCGTATGATTGTCAATAAGCAAGAACTCCAAGGGGGCCTTCGTCAGCAATTTGAAAAGTATAGGACAAGGCTTCGGATTAAGAATTTAGAATTTGCCCCTCTGATCGGTTCAGGGGGCCATTTTTTTGACACCTTTGTGACTACATCAGAGCAAGCTGACTTGACGTTTTTAGGGCTGAAGCGCCCTGAGGGGCATTGTGATCAGCGAGAGTATCTCCGTTATTTTCTAGAGCTTATAGGCAAGACCGAGCCTGTCTCTAACATTGCCTACGTCCTTTCTGGAGAGAAGGTGAAGTTTAGAAAGATCTTTCTTTAGAGAGAATTGCATCCCCCGTCAACTGCCTCATTTGTGTATATACACAAATGAACTCAAAAGTTGGTTTTTGACAGTGTCGGCGACGCTTGGAGT
>JAGVDZ010000151.1 GCA_020058465.1 Parachlamydiales bacterium
CTTGTATCGCTAAACTTTTTAAGTTTAGCTGCTTCAGAAAGATGAATTCCAAGCTACCTCCTTGTCAAATTCCCAACTTTTGAATTCATTTGTGTATATCTATCGCTGAGAATAACTCTTGAGCGGCTGACCAAATTCAAAAGGTGTCTGACTCTAGTCCGCATTCACGAGAGAATAAGGTGGGCAAGATGGGGTGCCAAATTTTGAACAATCGCAAGGCAGCCAATATGAAAATTTATATTGGTCACGAGCCATGGATTTTGCGTAAGGTGAGTTACAAACGATGGCGTGAGTTCAGATTTTCCTCGGATGTGTGAGAAATGCGGGCTATACCTAACGTGGGCTTCTCTGCGTTTCTTTTTTTATGGAGAAGCTCCATTAAGGCTTCTTGATGGTGCGAAATCGACTCTTTAAGATGGTTGACTTCGTTGAGGGACGATGCCCCCTGGTTGGATTGATCCCGTAGATGTAGAAACCTCTTTCTTAAAGTTGCAAGTTCTTTTTCAAGTTGGAGGATCTCAGCTTCTAAGGAAGGAAGAGGGGGAAACAATTCTTCGTCGAATGGGATGTGTTCCATTTTAACACTCACTTTGTTTTTCAGTATGTGAAAATAAGATTTTTTTTAACACCCTGAACAGGGGTTGTTCACTTTGTGAGTGGTAAAATTGGGCGCTTTTCGTATATAAGGTGACAAGAAGCTCAAGATGTCTGCTATGCATTGCAGACTTGCCGATAAGGATCGGTTGATATGGGCTTCTGTTTGATCAAAGAGGAGAATGAACGATGCGCTATTGGATTTGTGTATTAGTATGTTTAGGATGTGCTCGAGTGTGGGCCTCTTCTAACGAGTCGATGATCCCAAAAGAGAATTTAGAAGCGATTCAAGATGATGATGAAGATGCTAACAATTTGGCTTTAAATAAGAAGGGAGACTGCGGCTGTAGTAAGGGTAAGGGCAATGGTAAGGGTAATGGCTAGTAGATAGGGGCTGAACGGGCGAACCCCTCAGTTCGTCCGTTCAATGTCTCCTCAACCTCACCAGGTGAGGTTAGAGGCGGAACGATACTCGTTGACTTTCGTCTCGAAGAAGTTTTTCTCTTTACCCAGGTCGATCGTCTCGCTCATCCATGGGAACGGGTTTTTAGAACCGTATTTGGGCTTAAGGCCGATCCTTTCCAGCCTTCGGTCTGCGACATACTCGACATAATCTCTAAACATGGGAGCTGTCAGACCGAGGATTCCTTTGGGAAGGCAATCTTGAGCATAGAGTATTTCAAGCTCGACGCTGTGCTCGATTTGGCTCTCAATCTTCTTGATGAAAGAGGTGTCCCAGAGGTCCGGATTTTCATCCTTGATCTCGTTGATCAAGTCAATACCAAAGTTGAGGTGAACGGTCTCATCTCTTAGGATGTATTGGAATTGCTCTCCAATGCCCACCATTTTATTATGGCGAAGGAAGGAGAGGATCATGGCAAAGCCGCTATAGAAGAAGATCCCTTCCATGATAATGTAAAAGCCGATCAAGTTTTCTAAAAAGATCCGAGCCCCTTCTTTTGTCTGTGTTGTGAAGGTGGGTTGCAAGATGGCTTTTGTAAGCTCCATCTCAAATTGATCTTTCGCATGAATCGAGTTGATCTCATTGTACATGTTGAAGATCTCCCCTTGATCTAGGTTGAGAGACTCGACAATGTAGAGGAAAGTATGGGTATGAATGGCCTCTTCAAAGGCTTGTCTTAGAAGATATTGACGCGCTTCGGGGTTTGTGACGTGTCGGAAAATGGCAAGGACGATGTTATTGCCTACCAAGCTTTCTGCGGTGGCAAAAAATCCAAGATTTCTCATGATGACACGTCGTTCATCTTCGGATAGGAGATTGGATTTCCAGAGTTCGATATCTTTGGCCATCGGCACTTCGCTGGGCATCCAGTGATTGGCGCAGCCATTGAGGTAGTGCTCCCAAGCCCAATGATATTTCAAGGGCATGAGCTGATTGACATCGACGGTATGGCAGTTGATGAGCCGTTTTGAGCTCGAAGTCACCCGAAGATGGTGCTTGTTCACTATGTCTTGTTGTAGGGTCATATTCGATCTCCTTATTGGCAGCTTTCACACCCTTCGGTAAGGTTACACCCCGACATGGGTGTTCGGTCTACTGTGATGTTACTAGAGGCTGATTTGTTCTTCATCCACTTGGGTTGGAGACCCCGTTTATTGACGTCGAGGGTGGACTTTTCAATCTGAGTGGCGGCCAGAGTGCGTAGATAATAGGTTGTTTTAAGCCCTTGCTTCCATGCAGAAAAATACATTTCAGTCAGCTTCTTCCCACTCGGCTCAGCAAGATACAGGTTGAGAGACTGGCCCATGTCGATCCACTTTTGTCTTCTTGCAGCACAGGCAATCACTGTCTCTGCGGGGATCTCGAAGGCGGTGGCAAACAGTTGTTTAATAGCAGGAGGGATCCGTTCAATCTCTTGGATTGAACCATCAAAGTATTTTAAATCGTCAATCATATCTGTGTCCCATAGGCCCAGCTGCTTCAGCTCTTCTACGAGATAGGGGTTGGTCGTGGTGAATTCACCAGAGAGGTTGGATTTGACAAATAGATGTTTGTAGGTGGGCTCGATAGAGGGGGTGATTCCTGTGATATTGGCGATGGTGGCTGTTGGGGCAATGGCCATCGTAGTGCTGTTTCTCATGCCGTGTTGTCGAACCTTATCGCGGACAAGGCCCCATTCCATTGAAGAGGTGCGATCGACAAGAATGAGTTGGCCTCGCTCTTGCTCGAGAAGAGCGATTGTATCGATGGGAAGAAGTCCTAGATCCCATTTCGATCCTAGGTAGGAGGCGTAGGCACCACGTTCTTTCGCAAGCTCGGTAGAAGCTAAGATGGTATAGTAGGAGATCATCTCCATACTTTGATCGGCAAAGGTCACTGCTGCATCGCTGCTGTAGGGGATTTTAAGTTGGTAGAGGGCATCTTGAAAGCCCATCAAACCAAGCCCTATCGGGCGATGTCGAAGATTGGCCTCTTTTGCCTCCGGGGTGGGGTAGAAGTTGATATCGATCACATTGTCAAGCATCCGGACGGCTGTTCGGATTGTGGCAGCCAGCTTTTGCTCATCGATGCCTTGGGGTTCAATATGTACGGCTAGGTTGATGGAGCCTAAATTGCAGACAGCTGTTTCTTGAGGCGAGGTATTGAGAAGAATTTCGGTACAGAGATTGGAAGAATGGACGACTCCCACATGGCTTTGGGGGGATCGGATGTTAGAAGGATCTTTAAAGGTCAGCCAAGGATGACCTGTCTCAAAGAGCATGCTGAGCATTTTTTGGAACAAAAAAGCAGCATCGATCTTTTTGAAGAGCTCTTCGTTGCCCTTATTCGATTTGCCGCAGGACTTGCAGATGTAGAAATGATGGACCTTTCGGTCGAAAACGTACTGGAAACGCTTACCCACATTCGGAAGGGTGAGCTCTTGGAGGATGTCGAGCTTCTTGAAC
>JAGVDZ010000106.1 GCA_020058465.1 Parachlamydiales bacterium
AGGGGTCGACAATTTATTCCCCCACCACGAAAATGAGATCGCTCAGTCGGAGTGTTGCTACCAGAGACCTTTAGCTAACCACTGGTTTCACGTCGAACATCTTCTCGTCGACCATCGAAAGATGTCCAAAAGCCTTGGTAATTTTTACACGTTGAGAGATCTGATGCAGAAGGGGTTTTCAGGACTCGAAGTGCGCTACTTATTGCTCGGTGCCCACTATCGTATGCAGCTACAATTTTCCATGGACTCTCTGATCGCAGCAAGACATAGTTTAGAAAGAGTTCAGGCGTGTGTCAGACGGCTTCAGGATCTTGTAGAAGAAGGTCGACATGGAGAAGATGTCGCCTCTTTATTGACGAAAGCAGGTCACGATTTTAAGACAGCCCTTTTGCAAGATCTTCAAATTGCCTCGGCCCTCTCGGTTTTGTTTGATCTCATCAGAGAGTTACATTGTCTGATCGATCAGCATCAATTAGGTTCAAATCAAGCAAGGAAGGCTCTTGTCGTCCTTGTCGATTGGAATAAAGTCTTAGGGTTGATGACCTTTGATGAAGAGGTGGTCCCCAGTCATTTACTCGAAAGACTCAAGGCGAGGGATGAGGCGAGGCGACAAAAAGACTTTTCCAAGAGCGATCAGATCCGAGAGGAGCTTTGGGAGCTTGGATACAGGATTGAAGATACACCCAAAGGGGGGCGTTTGAAGCGAAGATGAGCCAGAAAAAACAGACCCCAGAAGAGCGATTTTTGATCGAGCTCGACCGACAAAGTAGGCAACATGGAGATCGGGCAAGCTTTGACCCTTTCAAGATAGGGGCTTTACTGGGCTACAAAGAAATCTCTGTGAGACAGACAGTGAAAAGCCTTTCACAGGCGAATCTGATTCAAAAACATGGGGATGATTCAATTTCGATGACCCCAAGAGGCCGACAGGTGGTTCAAGATACATAACATGGCAGAAATTCCCCCTTACCATACCCACGAAGAGTTTCAGAATCGATCCCGTAAGCTCCGAGAGATTCGTACAGCAGGTGTCGACCCTTATCCCCCCCATTTCCCCTCGACAAGAGCTGTACAAGAACTCATCTTACAATACGAAAAAAGAAACGATATTGGCCATTTCGAAGAGGCGGCAGCGCCAGAGGCCCCCCTTGTCCGAATCATGGGACGCCTCGTTCTTTTCCGATCGATGGGGAAAAATGCGTTCGCTCATCTGCAGGACGCAACGGGACGGATCCAAATTCTGATCAATCGAGATCTCATTCGAGTCACTGGAGATCCATCGACAGAGACAATGTCGACCCATAAATGGATCGAAAAAAACATCGATCTTGGAGACTGGATTGGCGTTGAAGGTTCCCTGTTTCAGACACAAAAGGGGGAATTGACCCTTTTGGTCAAACAATTGACCCTCCTTGCAAAAGCGCTACTTCCTTTGCCTGACAAGCATAGCGGGCTTGCCGATAAAGGGATTCGCTATAAGAAAAGGTGGCTTGATCTTATTGTCGACCCAGAATCGCTGCAGCGGTTCCGTCTCCGCTCTAGGATTTTGACTATCCTTCGATCTTTGTTTCAAGAAGCGCTCTTCGAAGAGGTGGAAACTCCGATTTTACAGACAATTTATGGAGGTGCTGCAGCTCGCCCCTTTACGACCCATCTTCAGGCTCATCATCAAGATATGTTTTTGCGGATTGCGTTAGAGATCTCTCTCAAAAAACTCTTAGTCGGAGGGATGCCTCGGATATTTGAGATCGGCAAAGTATTTCGCAATGAAGGGATCGACAAGACCCACAATCCTGAGTTTACGATGCTCGAGGCGTATGCTGCAGGGTGGGATTACAAAGATATGATGATGTTTGTCGAAACTTTATTTGAAAAGCTAGCCCTTGAGCTATTGGGGACAACGAAGCTACGGATCACTTTGGAGCAGGAGGGGACCTCAGAGGTGATTGATGTGAAAGCCCCTTGGAGGTGTCTTTCGATGAAAGAAGGGATTCAGATCTATGCTGGACACGATGTGGACCTGCTCCATGATCAAGCCCTTCGAGCTCTCCTTGAGAAGAAGACTCATCTTCCTCCAGAGCGGTATGCCAAAGCGCCTCGAGGCCTTTTAATTGCTATGTTATTTGAAGAGCTTGTTGAACCCCATCTGATTCAACCCCACCATATTATCGATCATCCCATCGAGACGACGCCACTTTGCAAGCCCCATCGAGATCCAAAACTCCGACAAGAGGGGATGGTCGAGCGATTTGAAAGTTTTATCTTAGGTCGGGAAATGTGCAACGCCTACACAGAACTCAATGACCCAGAGCTCCAAAGAGCCCTGTTGGAAGAGCAGGCATCTCAAAGAGAAGCAGGCGACGTAGAGGCCTCTCCCATGGATGAGGAATTTTTGGAAGCCATCTGTCAAGGGATGCCCCCTGCAGCAGGTGTCGGCATTGGGATTGACCGTCTTGTCATGCTCTACACGAGCGCTGAGTCGATTCGAGATGTCTTATTTTTTCCTTTAAGTGTCTCTCACTGAAGGTAAATTTTTCTTCTTTTCTAAATTCTGCACGTCCTTTAAAATCCCGCCAGATTTTCCTTTCCTGGTTTGAGGAGAGGGACTAGTGCCCCGTCCTGGGGGAAATTGTTGTACCTAAGGAGACGTTTTATGTCTTATTCTTCAGTTCAGTCTGTGACTCTTCCTCAACTTGCCGGGCGTGTGGTGGCATTCCCTTTATTTTTGGCCCGTGCGATAGCTCAGTTGGTCGCCCGTTTTGTGAACGCCATCTTGAACTTTATGTTTGCTCCGGCGGCTCGTCCTTCTGCTACCAAGGATGCGATTTTCAAAAATCCTTTGGAGACTTTCTCGAAGACGTTTAGTCTCGAAGCGCTCTTGAAGCCCCATATGGTGGAAGTAGGTTCAGGTAACGCGAAGACGGTGGAGAATGCAAGATTCTTCGGCTACGGTCAAGATGTTGAGTTTGATGATTTAGATGGTATTGAAACCTTTGTTAAGGGTTACGATGTGCTTGCCCGTCGCGAAACCATGCCTTTGGTTCATATGGTGATCGAGTCTAATAATCCAACGCAGCCATTGCAGAAGCTACACGCGGTCCAAAATCTCTTGGCAGGGCTTGTGGCGGAAGGTAAGATTCAAGAAAGCACCGCTCAGCAATTTCAGTTTTATCTGGAGGAGAGATCTCCACAGATGAAACCCAACAAGAATCTTGGTTATGAGGCCATTCACAAGGTAACAGAGCAGTACGTTGCCGATTTGGATCAGAAAGGCTATAACGCAGGCAAGATTTTGCAGAGATTAAAGGATCATTGGGCTCTTCCAAAGACGGGTGTGCAGTATTATGACACGATGGAGGATCACTTTAAGAGGTTTGGTAAAGAGGCTCGTGTTTCGATGATCATTACGGCACCTGTAAATAACGTAGTGAACGAGCTTTTGGGTCGCTTTACAAAAACAGAGAGGAAGCAGATTACTGCAGCCATGTATGCCTCTTTCAATCTGAGGGAGGGAATTGAGCAAAATTCGTTGGAAGCTTCTAAAGCGATTAAAGGGCTCGAGCAGCAGATTAAACAAGCTAAAGGGGTGATTGAAGAAGCCTACAAAGCGGGGAACGGCACAGAACTGTCGGCGGCTATGAAGACCTTGAAAGACCGTAAGAACGGTCTTAAATCGGAGATAGAAGAGCTGCAGTATAAGCATGGCGCAGATCAGACTCTGTTGGGAACAAAAAAGGACGAGTTAGTTCTGGTAACGAAGAACTTAGAGACCCTCGAGGCTTTATTTGATACGGCTGACATTAAAGGGTTGAAGGCTGAGTTGAAGAAACAGAAAGGACTGGTCAAGGAGGCGGAAAATAAGGTTGTTCATTGCATCAATAGTTTGGGTGATGTATTGCCCTATGAGGGGTTTCCCTCCCTTCGGCACACCCTTTCTCTGCAGGAGAAGGTAACCAAGGATGGTACTGAACAAACGGTATCAAAAGTGATCGAAAAGGATGGAAATAAGTTTAGCGAGCAGGATCTTGGCTTAAAAGATCTCATTGCAACGCCAGAGGCGGAAAGAACTCCTCATGAGAACCTTGCTCTGGGACTCCTCACAGGGTGGTCTGGCGCTATGTGTAAGCAGTTTGAGACCAAGATCTCGGGGGGCTTTGATACACCTTCTCATGCGGAGGGTTTCCTTAAGAGTTTCAAGGAAGTGTGTTTGAGCGGCCCTATGAGTTCTGAGATAGCTAAGAAATTTTTTAGTGAGGCAGAGGGTGCACAGTGGAAGACTGCTCAAGAGATACCTGCTGAGTATGTCAGGAGTTTGGAAATTTTATCGAGTATGTATCAGTTTCTGGCGCAAGGAACACGGTCTGATGGGGCTTTTCTCCGCGTTTTAAGTGATCCCAAAACATTGGTGAATCCAAATTGCATCCGTATCGGGGGTACATTCAAGTTCAACGAGCTTGGCTATACGGATATTGCTTACCCATTTCGTTGGGATGGTAAAGCTTCTCAGAATTATGCCGATGGATCTTCTCGTTTTGATGGGGCAGGTCCCGTCTGGTCGATCGATGGGACTCAATCTTTAGGGGGGAACCAAATCGGGGTTGACGTAGATGCTCTCAATGATCGGATGAGGGCATTTTTTGTAGAGTCTCCAGGTCTTGGGTCAAGATTGGCCTCTTGGTGCGCAGAGACGTTCTTTCCTCTTGAACGTGGCCTTCAAGATAGGGAGATCGTGCCTCTTACGGCATAAGTTTTTCTTTGAGAAAGGCTCGCTCAGAAACCTCACCTGGTGGGTGCTTTTGGGCGGGCCTTTTTTATTTCTAAAGCTGGGCTAGATTCTTCAAGTTTGGTATCAGCTTCACTTTTGTCTACACAGAGCACAATCGATCTATTGCAAGCGTTGAATTTATGATATTTGGTATAAGGCGTGTATCAACAGCTTTTGCTCGTCAGAAAACAGCCTCCACGAGATCCAGAGGTGTCTTGGGTATGTCGAGGTGTGGACCTACAAAGGGGAGCTGACCTCATTTTGGCAGCAGGCCCCTGTTCTGTCGAGTCGAGAGAACAGATGTTAGACGTGGGCCAAGCACTTGATGAACTTGGGGTCCAAGTCCTTCGAGGAGGTGCTTATAAGCCGAGAACTGTACCCTACTCCTTCCAAGGGCTCGGTCAAGAAGGGCTCGACATCCTTCAAGAAGTAGGAGAACGGTATTCTCTTCTCACCGTCTCTGAAGTGATCGATGCCGCCTATTTAGCCGAAGTTGCGTCTAGGATCGACATTCTACAAGTCGGATCCAGGAACATGCAGAACTTTTCTCTTCTCAAGGCTTTGGGGAAAGTGTCCAATCCGGTGTTGTTGAAACGGGGTTTTGCCGCCACCTACTTTGACCTGTTGGCCGCTGCTGAATATATCCTGGCTGCAGGCAATCCCCGCGTCATCCTTTGCGAACGGGGCATTCGCACCTTTGAGACCTATACGCGAAATACATTGGATATCAACGCAGTAGCCTCTCTTCAGGAGCTGACGCATCTCCCTGTTTGGGTGGACCCAAGTCACGCAACCGGGAAACGGAGCCTAGTGGCGCCGGCAGCACGTGCAGCTGTCGCAGCAGGTGCCGATGGTCTTTTGATTGAGGTGCATCCCTATCCCGATCAAGCTTGGACAGATGGAGACCAGACCCTCGATATTGCGTTGTTGAAGACCCTTTCCAAAGAGCTCAGGAAGATTGTAGCTCTCCTTAGAGGAGAGGGATCTGAGGCACAAAGGTTTCTAGGCTCGGCTTTGTGAAGCCTTGGGGGAAGTCTTTTGAGCTTGCAGTCACCCACCTTTGTGTGCGGCCGAAACAGAGCCATTTACCTCGTACCATGAGGTCATCATGGTCGATCCATACTTCAGATCGGTAGACGTTGCCCTTTTGTGGGTCTAAAATTTTGCCCCGGAAGGAAAGACCACGGTCCTCCAGATCCCAGATGATATCAAGGCCGCAGTAGTGAGGGTGGTCGACAAGACCAGGGGCCCTTTCTTTGGGGGCATAGATATGTTCTTTCATATGACCTCTTTCGTCGAACGTGCCGATGATCCGTCCGTAGCAGAGGCCTTTGTACTCATAGATCGCAATGACCGACTGGGCTAGTCCTTGTTCATCGATTGTTTTCCAAAATCCAGTGATGGGCTCTGCCGCTAACAGCCATAAAGGAAACCACACAAGAATATAGCGAAACATAAAAATCCTGCCTCATAGGTTGAAAAGAGTCACACTTTTTTGATACCCAAGTTTATCCTTTTCTCACAAGTCGTACCAAGCTCACACATGGTGCCAATTGTAAGAAATAAATTCACATGATACCAACTATCAAAAATAACGTGCAGTTTGACCAGCGCGAAAGCTTCCGACAAATCGACGCTTTGGCACGGCCAAACTGCACGTTATTTTTGATATTCTGTATCAGTTTGGTGTCGTTATCGGTCCTCTGGGGCTTCGAGAGTGTCTACCCAATTGCACACTTCGATCTGGCTCAGGGGACGATCACGTTACGGGACGACTCTACTTGGAGTGTGGGGTGGTGGTATCGTCCTGAGGTATCGGGATGGCATGTGGGCGATGAAATTCGTTTGACCTATACAGGGCAATGGGGCAACAGCATCCGAATGGAGCATGTAGCTTCCAGTCAGGTTGTGTGGGGACGCAATGAGACGGCCCCGGATCTCAATAAGAGTCATGTCCTCTTGCGAGTCTCCAGCCCCCTTTTTTCAACTGATGGGCAGCATATATTTGTGCTAGATGAAGGTTCGATCTTCAGTGTAGAGGGGCACTTCGTGTGGAAAAGACGAGATCCTGTCTTTATATTTCACGATGAAAAGCAAGGGTTTACCATTTGGAATCTAGCTCAACACGAGATCTTACAGGGGGTGCATTGGATCGGCCGAGAACAAGATCATCATCCAGCGAGTCTCGTGAATTTAGAATATAACTTATCTAAAAAGATCGTCGGCCAACAAGAAGCACTGGGGCAAATTGCCGACCATTTGATGAGTCGTTGGGTTGGCTCTGGAGATTGTAAAGCCCCGATCGCCGTATTCTTGCTCCTCGGTTCCACTGGGGTAGGCAAGACCGAGTTGGCCAAGGTCTTGTCAGAGGCCCTTCTGGGGAGCGCCTCTCTTTTGACTCGCTTTGATATGTCCCACTTTGCCCACAGCTCATCTCTCAATCGTCTGATCGGCTCTCCACCGGGCTATATCGACCATGAACGGGGTGGGCAGCTAACTTCAGCTTTAACTTCTCTGCCTCATACCGTGATTCTCCTCGATGAAATTGAAAAAGCAGATCCTTTGGTACAAAAATTTTTTCTACCCATATTCGATGAAGGGTATGTGACAGATATGGACAATCGAGTGATCTCTTGTCAGCAAGCCATCTTTGTCTTGACCTCGAATCTCTGTGCTGAAGAAATTGGCCACCTATTTGCCGAGGGGTATACAGCCGATGAGGTGCTTCGATTGATCGAACCCAAGTTGATGAAAGAGCTTTCATTCGAGCTCTACAATCGGGTGATCCCGATTTTGTTCCAACCCCTTTCAAGAGAGCATATGAGACGTTTAGTAGAGCTTCGATTGGAGGAGGTGATTCAAGAGCTTGAGCACTCTTTTGAAGTGACGGTGGAGGTGAGTGAGAATGTAAAAAAAATATTAATTCAGAAGGGCTTTCACCCTAAGCTGGGAGCTCGTCCCTTAAGGCGTTATATCGATCGTTATTTGGTGAAAACTGTCTCTAGAGCTGTGTTATTCGATGCTTTTGAGCCGGGGACCCACCTGAGAGTCGATTATGATGATCAGAGCCAAAGCTGGAGTGTGCAGTGTTGTGCAGGTGCGTGATCTTTGCAGGGCAAAGGAAACTAGAATAAATTTTTTACTTCATAGAAGATATGAGGATATTTTTGTTTGTTGCTAAGCCGACGCAGTTAAATATGAATTTGTTTCTCGCGAATGGTATACACAAATGAATTCAAAATTTGGGAATTTGACAAGGAGGTAGCTTGGGATTCATCTTTCTGAAGCAGCTAAACTTAAAAAGTTTAGCGATACAAG
>JAGVDZ010000077.1 GCA_020058465.1 Parachlamydiales bacterium
ATGGATAGATGGTAGGGTTGTTGCTGGCTGGCTTGAAAAAAGGGCTTATTTTGAGGCTCTGTTGAGAAAAGAGCAGAAGTCGAAACCATAAGAAAAGTCATTACTATTTTTAGCGTTTTCATAAAAGCCCTCCTGAATGTTAATGAAAAATGCTAGTCCTAAATCCTTTAAATTTCCAATGAAAAGCCTATCTCTTTATAATAAGCAGCGATGATGAAAAAGATTATTTGGATTGACTTAAGTTTCACCCTGCTGCTGTGTTCTTACGTTTTCTTTATGTAGCTTAAGAGTCATCGATCCCCTCAAATTTTGGGGAAATGTATTCATCGTGTGGATACTTCAGTAAAGGTAGTCGCCTTAACTTTTAGAGATGAAGGGTCATGAGAAGGCCGATCAAAATTTTTACGTGACAGCGAACATGGTATTAAACCTGGCGGCGCGAGCGAGGGAAATCTTCGAAAGTTCTGAAGTAGATGAAAAACGACAACTTTTGAATTTAGTGTTTCAGAACTTGAAATTGAACTGGAAAAACGTGCTCACACAGGTGTGTGAGCCGTTTAATACTATGATTGGATACAAGGAGCATCCAACCAATTGGAGGTGGAGAGAATCGAACTCTCGTCCTTAGCAAAATCCCCACAAATGACTACATGCTTAGTGCCTGATTAAGATAAAGCCCTTCCTTGCCTTCCAGACACGATGAAGCTTGGGGAGGGCTGACATCTTCCTTTTATCTCGGTTCCCTCAGGCTGGCTAGACGCAAAGGCCCGAAAAACCACTCCAGGATGTATAACCGGTAGGGACCTAAAACTCCTGGTCCGATCTTAGCCTACCGAGCTATGGCTGCGGTTAAGCAGCGACAGCAAACTCTTGACCAAAGTCAAGAGTTACGACGTTAGATTTGCCGTTTATTAAGTTCACTGGATGATTTAGGAGGTATACCAATGATCCTCCGCATGCCATCTGTGCTTCATTCCCAAGTCGAAACCATGACACCCCCCCTGAGGAGGTCTCTTGGAAGAGACCTCCTCAGAGGGAGCGGAAAATGACTCATAAACTTACCCCCCATTCTAGCACAAAAGGTTGTTTTTAGACTATGATGCCCCATTATGTCGGACATGAAAGAAAGCTTTTCGGATCGAGAAAAAAGGGTGTTGGCTTTTTGGAAGGAGCACCAGATCTTCCAAAAGAGCTTAGACGAGAGGAGGGGGGGGCCCTTTTTTAACTTTTACGATGGCCCCCCTTTTGCCACAGGACTGCCACACTATGGCCATCTTTTGGCCGGGACAATCAAGGATGTCGTCCCTCGCTACAAGACAATGAAGGGTTTTTGTGTCCCTCGTCGGTTTGGGTGGGATTGTCATGGTCTTCCCATCGAAAATGAGATTGAAAAAAACTATCACCTTTCTGGCGCCTTGGATATCGAAGCCTTTGGAGTGGATTGTTTCAATGAGGCGTGTCGAGAGATTGTTCTTCGTTATACGGGGCAGTGGAGGGAGACGGTCGAACGGATGGGGCGCTTTGTTGATTTTGACAACACCTACAGGACAATGGACCGCTCTTTTATGGAAAGCGTCTGGTGGGTGTTTCAACAACTCTATGAAAAGGGCCTTGTCTATGAAGGGTTCAAAGTGATGCCCTTCTCGGCAAAGTTAGGGACGCCTCTTTCAAACTTTGAGGCGAATGCCAACTACAAGGAGGTGGATGATCCTTCTTTGATCATCGCCTTCGAGTGGCTCAAGGCCCCAGGCACCTATTTCTTGGCCTGGACAACGACCCCTTGGACATTGCCTTCGAACCTTGCTTTGATGGTGCAGGGGGAAGCTGAGTATGTGAAGGTGGCATTCGGGGGGCTCAAGTATGTTGTTGCCAAATCCCGTGTGCACGATCTTTTTCGGGAGTCTGTCGAGGTGTTGGCCTCCTATCGGGGTCGAGATCTTGTAGGGATTCAGTATCGCCCCCTTTTTTCTTACTTTGTCGATCGAAAAGGGTTTTACGTCATTGAAGAACCTGGCGTATCTGTTGAGGAGGGAACAGGGGTTGTTCATGCAGCTCCTGCTTTTGGGGAGCTTGATTTTTACGCATGTGGACGGGAAGGGATCGAGTTGGTCTGTCCTGTCGATCAAAATGGCCATTTTACTAAAGAAGTAGAGGATTACCAAGGTCTTTGGGTGAAAGAGGCCGATAAAAAAATTATCCGAGATTTGAAGAATCGAGGACTTGTATTTGCACACGGGACGATTCGCCACCGTTACCCGTTTTGTTGGCGCTCCGACTCTCCTTTGATTTATAAAGCAGTGACGACATGGTTTGTGGCTGTCGAAAAGATCAAAGAGAAGTTGGTTGAAGTCAATCAATCTATTCATTGGGTCCCTGAACATATCCGAGATGGACGGTTTGGCAAATGGCTGGAGCAGGCAAGAGATTGGGCCATTTCGAGAAACCGATATTGGGGGACCCCAATCCCCATTTGGCGACACAGCGAGAATGACTGGGTGGTCTTAGGTAGCGTACGGGAATTGGAAGAAAAGACAGGTCAAAAGATACAAGATCTTCACCGTCACCATATTGATCATTTGACGTTTGAAATCGATGGTAAGGTGTACCGGAGAGTCCCTGAGGTGTTTGATTGTTGGTTTGAGTCGGGATCGATGCCCTACGCTCAGCTCCATTACCCGTTTGAAGGAGAAAAGGACTTTGTCCATCGGTTCCCAGCTCACTTCATTGCAGAAGGGCTGGATCAGACAAGGGGTTGGTTTTATACGTTGATTGTCTTGGGAGTGGCTCTATTCGATCGTCCAGCTTTTTTCAATGTCGTTGTGAATGGGATTATCTTGGCAGAGGATGGGACCAAGATGTCGAAGAAGTTGAAGAATTATCCTGATCCCAACGATGTGATTGAGCTCTATGGTGCCGATGCAGTGCGTCTCTACATGCTGCAAAGTGCAGCTGTGCGGGGTGAGGACCTGAGTTTTTCAGAAAAAGGGGTGGAGCAGACTCTAAGACAGGTCCTCATTCCTCTTTGGAATGCGTACCACTTTTTTTCTACCTATGCAAAGATCTACAATTGGTCCTACGATACGGGTCATACCGAGCCTCAGACTTTGATGGATCGATGGATTTTATCTCGTCTAGCACAGTTGATTGAAGAAGTGGAGCAAGGGATGGATCGGTATGATTTGGATGCCGCCGTAGCTCCCTTTGTTGGATTCGTCGACAGTTTGACGAACTGGTATATTCGCCGTTCGAGAGGCCGCTTTTGGGCTGATGAAGATACACGAGATCGGAGGGGGGCCTTTGCAACGCTGTACGAGGTGTTAAAGACTGTGTCTAAAGTGGCAGCTCCCTTTATTCCTTTTTTATCTGAGGCCATCTATCAAGAGCTAAGAGTTCAAGGAGATCCTTTATCTGTGCATCTATGTCTTTTCCCACAACAAGGTTCCTTTCGATGCCTGGAGCTTGAGGATGAGATGAGAGGGGCTCAGCTGGCGGTGAGCATCGGTCATGCTCTTCGTAAGGAGCACCGTGTCAAGGTGAGACAGCCCCTATCGAAGGCCTACTTAGTGACAAAAGATGGAAAGTTGGCCGAGGCATTGAGACGACAAAAGGGGGTCATCCAAGATGAATTGAATGTCAAAGAGGTGATCATTACATCGAACGAGAGTGAATTTGTCTTTTGGCGGGGGAAACCTTGCTATCCTGTTTTGGGTAAAAAAGTGGGGAAAAATATGCCGCAGGTGGCAAGGTTGATTCAGGAAATGTCGTTTGAGTTGTTAGAGCAAATAGCTCTCGGATCTACCGTCGTACTTGATTTGGCAGGTGAAGAGTTGACCTTGGCTTCTTCAGATGTACAAGTGGAAAGGTGCATCAAGGAAGGCCGGGTGGCAGGCAACGAAGGGGCTTTAACAGTGGCCCTGGATCTGGCGTTAGACGAGACGTTGCTGCTGGAGGGTTTAGCGAGGGAGATGATCAACAAAATAAATACGATGCGAAGAGAGCAAGGGTTGGCTGTGACCGATCGGGTGATTGTGACTCTTGAAACAACGCCCCGTGTCAAGCAGGCTTTTTTGATGTTTGAAGATTTCATTGTTAAAGAGGTGTTGGCTGTTGACGTTTACTGGCAATCGACCGAGGGGGTGGAGTGGGACTTAAATGGGGAGTTTGTCCGGATACATATTGAACCGAGGAGATTGGTTTGATGGAACTCTGGTGGACTTTATATGATCAGTCTTTCTGGATCTTTCGAACTCTGATCATCGTGGTCGGGACACTGTCTCTTTTCTTGTTGGAACGGTTGTTATACCACAAGTTCTATCCCAGGATGAAAAAGAGTAGGTCTTTATTTGTTAGAGCTCTTGTGGACTCGGTCCACGCTCCTTTGATGATCTATATCTGGCTCTTAGGGCTTGCTCTGTGGATTGCTTTTGTGGGTGAAGAAGGGACATTGACGAGAAGCTACGTCAGTAAAGTGGGGACAGTGCTACTGCAAGGGGGGTCGTTTGCTCTTTTTGTATGGTTGTTGATTCGCTTTGTCAACTGTAGCGAATGGGAATTTTCCAAAAGCCGTCGTATTGACCCGACCACAGTGCATGGGGTGAGCCAGGTTGTTAAGATCTTCTTAGGTTTAATTGGAGTGATCGTCTTTCTGCAGTTGGTGGGGGTCCCTTTATCTGGTGTTGTGGCTCTCGGCGGTATTGGCGGTATCGGTCTTGGTCTGGCTGCGAAGGATCTGCTGGCCAATTTTTTTGGAGGGCTGATGATCTTTTTGGATCGCCCTTTCCAGATTGGGGACTGGATCCGCTCTCCTGACAAGGAGATTGAGGGTAATGTAGAGCATATTGGGTGGCGTTTAACACGTATACGTACCCCAGACCAGCGACCTCTTTTTGTCCCCAACTCTCTTTTTTCGACAATTTCGATCGAAAATCCGTCGAGAATGAGTCATCGGAGAATTCAAATTCCATTGAGTCTCAGATATGAAGAAGCGGTGCGTGTGCCAGAGCTTGTGAAGCAAATTGAAGCGATGCTGAAGACGCATCCCGACATTGATCAGTCGCAGTCTTCGTTTGCACGTCTTGTCTCGCTGAACCCCTATTCTTTGGAGATCTTGGTTTATACCTTCACTTTAGCGACAGACCTTCTCGACTTTCGGCGAGTGCACCACGAACTTCTCGTATCGATTTTGGCAATTGTGGCAAGTATGGGAATGCCCGCCCACTCTTTGTCCATTCCATATCGGGACAAAGATATGTCTCATTGATTCTTGTTAAGAAATTCCTTGCTTTGATACGGTGCACTATATCGGGGCGCACGAGAGCTCCTTGTTGACTCATCGAATTGTGGTGTTATACACAAATGACCTCAAAAGTTGGTTTTTGACAGTGTCGGCGATGCTTGGAGTTCACCTTTCTTGGTATCTCTAAACTTTTTAAGTTTAGCTGCTTCAGAAAGATGAATTCCAAACTACCTCCTTGTCAAATTCCTAAATTTTGAATTCATTTGTGTATACTGATTCTTCCCTATTGTTCTCCGATGTGTCGAAGATCTGTTGCATAAGTCCCCATTTGGACTTTGAGCATCTCTTCGTCAAACAATTAGATCGCTATACGGCGAGTTGTGATGAGAAGATGGCTTGGTATGTGCGTGCGGGTCGTTTCTGCGCTTGCACCTTGTGCACAGTGTGCTGCGACTACATTCACTGTGACAAGTAATGCCGATTCGGGGCCAAGTACACTTCGACAAGCGTTGATCGACGCTGCCGATGGCGATACGATTACTTTGAACATAGCGCCTGCTGCGACCATCCAGCTTCTTTCTAACTTACCCCCCATTGTGGTCAATAACCTGCAGATCAACGTGGCAGCAGGCTCCCAGCTCATCGATGGGCAGAATCTATTTCGAGCCTTGGCTATAGGGAGCGAAACTACAGCTCCCAGTGTCTCTATCAGCAACATAACTGTACAGAATACGGCTGCGATTGGGGGTGCGGGGGGGTCGAGTCTTTTGGGAGGAGGTGGCGGTGGGG
>JAGVDZ010000181.1 GCA_020058465.1 Parachlamydiales bacterium
AGGAGGTAGCTTGGAATTCATCTTTCTGAAGCAGCTAAACTTAAAAAGTTTAGCGATACAAGAAAGGTGAACTCCAAGCGTCGCCGACACTGTCAAAAATCAACTTTTGAGTTCATTTGTGTATAGAAGCGTTATTGATGGTGATGACTCTCTGTTTATTGGTGTATTTTGTCATGCAGGGGTTATGAAGAAATCCGATCAATACAACGAAAGTCAACTCCTGCTTTATCAAACAGAAGATGGTCGTCAGCGTATTGAAGTTCATCTTGAAAACGAGACCGTTTGGCTTAGTCAAAAACCAACTTTTGAGTTCATTTGTGTATACCTCTTAGGAGTAGTGATACTCCATCTCTTCATTCTTTTGAGGGCCAATGACGCGCCAGCTTAACCGAATGCTGTGACGATCCCATAGAACCTGGGCTAGGTATGCATCTTCTTCGCAAAGATGAGAGTCAATCGAGGCAAGCTGGTTGCTGCCTGTTGGAGCTAAATGAAAAAGAAACACGGGTGCAGTGGGCCCCAGGCGCAAGTGCTCAAGAGAAATCATTCCCGCCGCTCTATCGAGAGTCCAGCGAAAAATGTTGCTAAAAGCCATGTTTTGATCTTTTTGCATTTGCCACGAGCCTCTTTCGTGAAAGGTCAAAATGTTGTCACTTTCTTTTGCTACCAAAACATCTCCTCTCCCTTTTCCATTCCATCCGGTTTCTTCGTGGGATCGCGATTTTGCATGGAGAGTCAGTTGCTTGATCGTTTTTAGTTTTTCCCAAAAGCCGAGAAGAAGTGGTTCTTGAATTCGCTTCTCCAAAGAATTTTGCTGAACGAAGGAGTAGAGTTTTTTATCTTGCGGTGGGAGGAGAGTGTAGGCCTTTTTGAGCAACAACTCTAATTCGTTAAGCAGTGGGTAGGCGGGATTTAGCTGGTACAGCTTGGTTTTTCCTTCAGAGTAGCTGAGAATGATTCTTCCCTGCTCTAGTCGAGCAAGCGCGTTTTGAAGAGAAGTGAGAGGGGTTCTCAAGGCTCTTTGGAGTTGAGCTCCGTAGCATTTGTTGTTCACAAAGAGAAAGAGGAGAACTTTTTGCACATTTTTGTTACCGCAAAGACCTTCTAACATGGGAAAATTTACCTATTTTTTAGTTTATAAAATTCTCATACCTTCCGTGGATCCACCCCTGTTGACGACAGGTTACAACTAAATAGCTGTTTTTATAAACGCCTTTTCATATTTTGTCTGATTTTTTTCGGTTGAAAACAGGCTAAGTTGACCACTATCCTTCCCACTTTGAAGAGGAGATGTATGACTTGTCGATCAGATTGGACTAAGAAAGAAATTCGAGCGATTCATGATCGCCCCCTATTGGACTTGATTTATCAAGCAGCGTCAGTGCACCGAGAAAATCATTCTGCAACGCAAGTGCAGGTCTGTTCGCTGATTTCAATCAAGACGGGTGGTTGCCCGGAAGACTGCAAATATTGTCCTCAATCGGCCCGCTACCAAACGAACGTGACTGCAACTGCCCTGATGAAAGAGGAAGAAATTGTCGACATGGCAAAGCAAGCGATTGCCAAGGGGGCGACAAGAGTGTGCCTCGGTGCCGCTTGGCGCTCGGTTCGGGACAGCGCACAATTTGATCTGGTGCTTTGTGCGATCAGGCAAATCACCGATATGGGGGTCGAGGTGTGCTGTACCCTGGGGATGCTGACTGATTTTCAGGCTGTTCGTCTGAAAGAAGCCGGGCTCTACGCGTATAATCACAACCTCGATACCTCTCCGGAATTCTATGCTTCGATCACAACCACACGCCGCTATGAAGACCGGCTGAAAACATTGGATGTCGTGGAGAAAGCCGGAATTAGCGTTTGCTGCGGTGGCATCATCGGAATGGGGGAGAGCGTTGATGATCGAGTTGGTCTCATCCACATGCTTGCGCGCCGCACTCCTCATCCAGAATCAGTTCCCATCAACATCTTGATCCCCGTCCAAGGGACTCCGCTCCAAGAACGGCAACCTGTTCCAATTTGGGACATGATTCGGGTAATTGCCACGGCCCGAATCACCATGCCCAAGGCAATGGTGCGTCTTTCTGCTGGAAGACTCGAGCGTTCTTTGGAAGAACAAGCTCTTTGTTTCCTAGCCGGTGCGAACTCGATTTTTTCCGGAGAAAAACTACTGACTCGACCAAACCCAGACTTTGACGAGGATGAAAACATGCTTCGTCTTTTTGGGTTAACTCCACGACCTACTTTTACACCAATCGCAAGAAATAAATTCACACAGCTCAAATGTGAATTTGTTTCTTGCGATTTGTAGTACATCATGATGTCCTCGTTTTTAGATGTCCGACTCAAAAAAAGAAAAGCTCAAGGATGCATGAGAGTGTTGCAATCAACCTCTGGCTTGACCGACTTGACCTCAAATGATTATTTTGGCTTTGCTCGAACTTTAGTTCGATCAGAAAATCTGACAGCATCAGAGGCAGGTGCAACCGGTTCTCGTCTTTTGACCGGTAACACTTCCTTGCACGAACAGCTGGAAGAACAAATCGCCCGGTTTCATCGAGCCGAGAGCTGTTTGATCTATAACAGCGGTTATACCGCCAATCTTGGCCTTCTTTCTGCCATAGGAACTGTTGACACTACATTTCTATATGATCTCGAAGTTCATGCCTCGACGATCGATGGAATGCGCCTTTCTGAAGCAAAACGATTTCCGTTCAGGCATAACGACCCAGAATCTTTGAAAGGAAGGCTGAAGAAAGCGATTTCGCCGGTTTTTGTGCTCGTTGAATCGGTTTACTCGATGAGCGGTGATTTGGCTCCGTTGCACGACTTGGTTTCTCTGTGCACGGATTATGGGGCAGGTCTTATCGTTGATGAAGCCCATGGAACAGGCATCTACGGAGCTCATGGAGAAGGCCTCGTGGCTCAGCTCGGATTGGAAGTATCTGTTTTTGCTCGTGTCCATACGTTTAGCAAG
>JAGVDZ010000055.1 GCA_020058465.1 Parachlamydiales bacterium
AGTGTATACACCGAAGAAGGTCGGAAAAAGGCCTCAGAAACCAAAGAAATCTACACCAGCAGGATCTCAAACCAAGAAAAAAGACCCCTCCCCGATCGCGAGTGCTCGCCCTTCCGAAACGACTCCTTCTTCTTCTATAGTGCATTTAGACTCACAACCTCATCCGCTGATCACAGAGTGCACACATCCTTCCAAAGAAGCTCCTTCGGTAATCAGCGTTGTCCCTGTAGTGGTGCTTGAAGCCGAAGAAGAAAAGAAACGGGAGGAGCCTTCACCACCGTCTTCTCAACCACCCCTCCCGTTATTAAATAAGAACGACATTGTTGGTAAGAAACGTCGGATAATCCTCCAATGCCTCAACGCATTAGGCTATACCCTAGCTCCGGGCTCACATCGAGGGCCTCACGATACTTACGAACGAGGTTCACACAGAATATCGGTACCTAGGCATGCTCAGGGAGATGGCCGCTTAAGTCTTAACGTCGCTCGAAAAATTTACAATGAACTCTGCGCAGCCTTGAACAGTGCCATCACTCAACAGGACACACCAACGCCTCTTGAGACCAAAGAACGTGGCAAAAGATAGTCATATAAGCCCTTGCATATCTGACCGACTGGCGTCGAGCCATCCATTCCAACTCGTGCAGACAAGAAAGGCCCCGTTGAAAGTAGGTAGAACCGAACTGCGTTGCCATTTTTTTTCTCTTCTCTAGAAGGGACGGGAAAAGCTTGATTTCAGCTGCTTCCCAAAGGGCCATGGGGGCTTTACTATCGATCAGATAGGCTAACTTAGCACCTAACACAAGCTCTGAGCGAAGAGAGACGGCCAAAGCAGGCCACTGCTGTATTCCAAAGTCCCCATCTAAAGTTTGTTCCCAAACGACCCTTTGTCCCACCTTCCAAAGGTGGTCTGGCTCCAACAAATTCGCCAGCCCCACCACATCTCGTTCTTCAATGCGTCGTTGAGGTGCTACAAAACAAAGTGCCTTGTGTAATTCCTGCTCTAAGAGATACAACGTCCCCCCCTTCCGAACGAGAGCTAAAGCAGCCCGATCTGACAACGCGACTTTAGATTCTTTGGCCAGAATATGCAAGATTTCAACGCGCCTTGTCTCTTTGTCCCAAGGCTTTTCTTGGGATAAATCAAGGATGATACCCTCTTTTTCAACCCAAGGCTCTTTAATTTTTTTCTTAGAAGAAAGAATCACTCGATCGAGTGTCCGTACATAAGCACTCCAATCAGACGACGCCTCTTCCCAATCTTCGATAATCCAAATCGATTGCTGTCCAAATAACGACCCCTTTGCCTCCACGTCACTCAAAGGACTTTGAGCCGATATAGTCTCTACCGTCAGCCCTCCTGCCACATTCAATCGGTGAGCATACCTTTTGGAAAGAAACCGTCGATCCTCATCATCGGACAAGATAACAGCATACAGCCGACACAGGTGGGCCGAAGCTGCTAATCGAAAGTGTTCCTCCATATAACGACACTGCGTATAGCGCAAAGCCCCTGTCTCCTATCTGTGGGGGAAAAGCATTGATGCTACCTCATGATGAAGGATAAAGCAAGATTCCTCTATGAATATTTCCATAAAGTGTTTTACAATGCGCCCCACTTGAGTGGGCGTCGAGTATGTTTCTTTGTTGCTTTCTTCAGTGCTGTTTGGCTAGCTACCCAGCTTATGAAAGCCTTTACAGAGCTGAGCTCTTTACAATCTACCCCTCTCTTGAACGACGGATCCAATCCATCGACCCTCGAGAAGGGATCATTGCCCTCGATGACCATTCTTCTTGGAAAGTGGCTTTGTCTGATCTCGATCAAATTGCTTCTTGGGAACTTGGAGATCTTCTCTTTTTAAGCGATACCTCCAAGGGTCCTATGGGCCACCCTTATCTGATCACACATCTCATTACCCAACAGTCTGTGGCTGCTTATGCAACCTCTCACCTAGCTCCTTTGGCTTCGAAAGTGGCTAAGGTAAACATGCAGAAAGGAGAGCTCACGCTAAACAATCAAAGTCGTTGGCACATCGACCCGAGCTTCTCTTCTCAAATGGAAAAGTGGGTCCCCGGAGATTCGGTGATCTTAGGGATTCACTCACCCCCCCTTTCGTGGTTTCCATATCTTTTGATCAATCTAGCTTTACAAAGGTCTATCCCTGCTGACATTATTCGGGCATCCCATTGAGTCGGACAGAAATGATAGAGTCTCAGCGATGCTTTGGAACGGGTCGACAACTCTACTCTCAGTATCATGATCAAGAGTGGGGTGTGCCTGTTCACGATGATCGACACCTCTTCGAAATGCTTTCTTTAGAAGGGGCTCAGGCAGGCTTAAATTGGGAGATCATCCTAAACCGACGAGTTGGGTACCGTCGTTTATTTCATAATTTTGATCCAGTTATCGTGGCCCAGATGGTGGATGACGAGCTAGAAACAGCCCTAAAAGATCCTGCCATTGTCCGAAATCGTCGAAAAGTCTTCAGTGTACGTAATAAC
This sequence comes from Parachlamydiales bacterium, assembly GCA_020058465.1. Classification (GTDB taxonomy): domain Bacteria; phylum Chlamydiota; class Chlamydiia; order Chlamydiales; family SM23-39; genus JAGVDZ01. The sequence goes on from JAGVDZ010000055.1 coordinate 2,503, forward strand.
GCTCAAGTGCTTTTGGATATCCAGAGACAGTTTGACTCCTTTGATGCCTATCTTTGGCGATGTGTTGGCTATACGCCGATTGTCAATCATTGGACAACTTTCAAAGAGATCCCCTCTAGATCGATTGAAAGTGACACCCTTGCAAAAGATTTAAAAAGACGAGGCATGCTCTTTGTGGGGACAACAATCCTCTACGCATTGATGCAAGCGGTAGGCATGGTGAACGACCATTTGGTGAGCTGTCCGTTCCGCTTCAAGCCCCATTGCCCAACCTGATCAACATCAACCCGAGAGGTCAATTCCGGCGGCCCTGGCACGGCTCAAATGTAAATTTATACCATTCGCGAGAAATAAATTCATATTTAACTGCGTGGGCTTAGCAACAAATTTTTGGTCTTCACTCGCGCCTTGCCTATCGGCAATGGCCGCTCGTTCCAGACACAAAAATTTGTGCTGCCTTCTTGTTAAATTTATGAATTTATTTCTCGCGAATGGTAT
>JAGVDZ010000049.1 GCA_020058465.1 Parachlamydiales bacterium
AAGCAGCTAAACTTAAAAAGTTTAGCGATACAAGAAAGGTGAACTCCAAGCGTCGCCGACACTGTCAAAAACCAACTTTTGAGTTCATTTGTGTATATAACATTTCTGTCGCTTGTCTATGTTCTTTTGGGACCCAAGTATCTAGATTGAAAGAGCGTAGTTCGAATTGTTCTGCAAGTTGTCGTTTTAGAAGCTCTAGTAAATGTTCTATACTTACAGCATGCTCTTTCAGGCGGCAGAGAAATGTTTCATGGGGTCGGTCTTGTCGATAGCTTGGTCGTTTGGAGGGGAGAGCTAGGTAGTTCATTTGATCAGGATCGAAGTCCCATAGAAAGGAGGTGTGGTGAAGCCATCTTGTCTTTTGAAAGTATTGAGCATTGCCTCCACACTTCTGGTTTCCAATAACATAATCATGTTCTCGATAGCTAAAAGTAGGGATTTGCCAAGCTTGTTTGTAGAGATGGGTGCACCAAAGGTGGACCTTTTCTGGGAAAAGGGGAATATTTAAGTCCCGTTTATCGATGATGAAAGAGATTAAAAGGGTGTCGGGATTGATGACGACAGTACCTCCCCCGCTGCATCGACGGATCAGAGGAATTGGTTTTTGAAGGAGGGTACTTATGTTCAGTACTTCACTCATTTGATTAGAGATACCCATAACAATGGCAAGAGGGGCTCCGTAGTTGACAAGACAAAAACTGGCCTCCTCTTTGCGTAACAGTGCCTCTTCGATTTGGAGTTGGCGGAAGATAGGGGTGTTTCCAAGGAAGATCCAGTAGAGTGGAGGCATCACAACGGCTCAGAGGATAGGGGGATGATTTGTTTTAGCTGAGAGGGGACAAGAGCTTTATTGGCGACGCGTACAATCTGATCGAGATTGCTCCCTTGCCCGAAAACAATCGAAATGGAAAGAGACAAAGTTGTATCTGCTATAGCGAAACGAATGGTGGCAACTTGCTTCGATAGAGTTTGAGCTAAAAGTGAGACATCTGATCCGGATGAGCCAGGGATAAGAAGGATGAGGGTATCTTCACGCGCCGGGAAAAGGAAGTTGGTATCGCCCACTTGATCGTTGAGATAGGTAGCCAATTTTACGAAAAGCTCATTGGCGGCTAGAAACCCATATTCCTCTTGGATGTCATCAAAGCGGTCCAGTTTAATCAAAAGAAAATCAACAGAGATGCCGTGTAATTTTGCTTCAGTAAGGATACGCAAGGCTTGGTCATGGAGTAGAAATCGTTTTTGGAGAAAGGAGATAGAGGGAGTTTTTGATGAGGCGGCAAGTTGTGCAGCTAGAGTCGCTGTTTTGTCCCGCGCCTTTTGTGTTGCCTTGGCTACCTGGATACGAGCCTCTAACTCCTGAAGGTCGAGCTGGGAGCTTAAAAAGTCACTGACCCCTGCTTGGAGGGCTTGTTCGAGAAAGGACTTTTTAAGACGGCCTGTGATCAAAAGGATAGGTAAAGAATTATTGGCCATTTGATTTCTGAGGCGCTGGCAAAATGATAAGGCGTTGGAGACCTGTTCATCGAGGATGATGAGATCGATGAAGCAGCTTTCGATGAACTTTAAAGCTTGGGTTTCTGTGGAGGCTGACAAGATAAAAAATTGAGAGTCGAGATAAGAGTGGATCCACTGGACAACCGACTCTTGGGGACTGATGACGAGGAGATGGCTAGGTAAAAAAGGGGGGCTCATGGATTATCCAAAATATCTCGACAACTTCGTGTTTTATACACGAATGATATAAGTGACCTCATATTGTTTTTCTTATATCAGATATCAAAAATAACCTCGCCGCATTCTATTCGGCGGCCGATCAATGCACTGTGTTCGGGTTGTGCGATCTTGTCAGAGCTATTGTCAAAATCGCAATATCGGAAGGGGTGATCCCTGCGATACGGGAGGCTTCGGCAAGGGTACGAGGCGCCCACTTCGTGAATTTTTGTTTTGCCTCAGCTCGTAAAAAAGAAAGATCGTGGTACTCAAATGCAGATGGGATCGACATCCCCTGAAGGGTCTTGGCCTTTAAAATCTCTTTATCTTGCCTTCTTAAATATCCGTCATACTTCACCTCTGTTTCCAACAGCTTGGCTATTTGTGTGTCAAGAGGTTCTAGTTGGGTGGGATAGGCCTTTTGTAGGCTGGTGTAGGTCCACTCAGGTCTTGTCAAGATGGCAAAAAGACTAGCCCCTTTATCTTCAAATGGGACAAACGTAGTACGCAGTTTGTGTAGTTCATGATCGAGAAGCTCTTGCATTGCAAGGACGTCTCGGTATTGACGTTCTTGAATCATCCCGTATTGATAGGCGATGGGTCGAAGGCGGAGTGCTGCATTATCTTGTCGCAGGTGAAGACGATGCTCTGCCCGACTGGTGAACATCCTGTAGGGTTCATCGAGTTCAAAACGGATCAGATCATCAATCATCACTCCAAGATAGGCCTGGTCTCTTCGGAGCACGAGAGGGGGGAGTCCTTTGACTTTGGCCGCAGCATTGATCCCAGCTAACAGACCTTGTCCTGCCGCTTCTTCATAGCCTGTGGTCCCATTGACCTGCCCTGCT
>JAGVDZ010000129.1 GCA_020058465.1 Parachlamydiales bacterium
AGAGCCTTGGATCTACTTGAAAAAGCCGCTGGCTGTTCTCGAGATGCGATATGGAGGTTAGAGCAACTGGTACGAGACATCAACGGTCAATCGAAGGCGAAACGACGTAAACCTTGGCGTGTGGAGCTCAAAGCTCGTTGTAAAAAAGAGCTTGGGATTGTTCGCAGTCATCTCGTTGAGATTAAAAAGTTGATCGATCAGCTTCGGGGGGCTTTGGCAGCTCAACGGGCAGAAGAGCTCTATCGTATGAGTTGTGAGGTGATCGATCGGATTGGTGAGGTAGAGACAAGAGCTTGTAGTTGCAAGGGAGCAGAGAAGCTAGAGCAGCTCAATGAAATAGCAGAGCTATATGAGTCGGCCAGCTCTTTCATCAAAAATGCCTTAAAGGAGGTTTCAGGCTACGTCTCTCAGCACCACAATCAAGTCGCACTCGAGGCAGTGTTAACGGCGTACACTGAGATGGCCCTACGGTATCGGCAAGATATGACCGAGTGGTCACAGATGTTTCAAGGAAGGATCGCTGACGTCAAACAACGGATGCAGGATCTCCTATTGGAAGCTGGGGATTACAGGGCCAAGGGATTAGAGCGCAGCGCGTATCAGTTAGATCGGCAAGCGATCCGTTGCATCGAGTGGTTATTGGAACAAGAAGAAGGGCAAACTTTGCATGAGACGTATCTGCAGCTGAAGGGCTTGGTTGCCGATTTTGAAGCTGGAGCCGATCAGAGGCGAGTGATCAAGGGTCCTTCTCAGATGTCAGAGGTTGAGTTTAAAGCTCAAGAGAAAGAAAGGATCAAGTTCTTCTATCAAAATAGCCCCTCTCATTCTGATCCATCCTCCAGCAAGGATAGTCTGATGCCTCTCGATGGGCAGTCTCAGGATCAACAAGGGTTTTTTCGGCTGTTTACAAGTCAGCTTTATCGATTTAGAATTCAAAGTGATACGCTGATATCGGAGCTTTTTATCTCTGTGTACGAAGGAGAACAGTTGCTCTATCAAGAGGGAGTCGCCTTGCCTCTTTTCGACACCCCAGCTTGGGAAGAATATTTAGCTAGAGGCAGACTTTACACCACCTTACTTCTCGAGTATGGAGTTGGGATCCGGGTGAGTCTCAATCCATCTTCACAAGGAGTTTCGTTGATTGTATCTCAGCAACAGAGCCGCTCAAAGTATCGGGTTGCACTAGGCTTGGATTCGGACCACCCTTTGTACACATGTATTGCGATGGAACCTCCGCCGTGGCAATTGACAGAGCTTTGTAAACCTGGACAGACTCATCCATTTCTCGTACCTGAAATGGGGGCAATACCATCCTTTGATCTTATATCCGAGAGCCCAGATCTAGGCGTATCCCCCGACTTAAAAGACACTTATTTGCAATTAGACCAGAGGATGCAGTGTTGGCAATTTCCTGAGTTAGATCAGTTAGTCGAAGATCTGCAACGAGATCCATTGGCGATTGCGACCTATGTACAAAATGAGATTGCCTTTTCAGATCCTATTCTTTATCGAGAGAAGGGTGTTTTTGAAGCATCTGGTATTTTGAGAAATCCTCGGACGACCTACTACGATGGACGCGGATCTCCTTGGGAGCTTTGCCAGCTGCTGGTCTATCTGCTCAAGAAGGCTGGCTATCCTGCGGTCTATGCTTTTGGCGCTACCTGCAAGGTGCCAGAAGAGTATGTAGACGGCATGTTTTCAATCCATGCCCAGTTCTGTGGGGACCCAGTCATTTGCAACTATCCTTGGGTTTTATTTCATGATGGCAAGGCATGGATATCTCTGTTCCCGTGGATGAAACAGATCCAGGTGCAAGAGGGGTATGATCTTTATCACCTTTTGCCCGATGACTATGCGAGTGCACAGCGCTGGATTACCCACTATTTAAGGGGAGATGAGCAAATTCTAAGGCACATAGGTCCCGATGGAGATGACACTTTGGGAGTATTATTGCCTCGCTTTGTCGAAGCAGAGTTAAGGAAAAGTGGGCTGTCTTTGCAGGATGTGGGTGTGCACCGCATTCCGATCAAACGGCAATTTACTCATTGGGAAGACTTACCTCGTCCTGAACTCCTCGGAGGGGAGGTAAAGGTACTACAGTCTTTATCGTTTCAAAATGGCCCTTTTGGATGGATCCGTCTTGATGTAGCCCCTGGGGGGAGTTCTCAGGTAGTTACCCAAGAGTTGTTTCCATGCGTCTTTTTGGATATGGGGTCCTTTTCGATCGACTTTCATGCCTCGGCAGAAGCGAGTCGTCGACTAGAGTTGACTCGATCCGATCCGAGTTTTTTCCTCAACCGAGTCAGTGTGTGTTGGTATGCTGATATAGATCCTTCGGTCCCATGTATTGATATCAAAGTTCGTTTTGAGATGCCTTTGAATCGGGGCATGAGCTACCAAGGACAAGTTCGCACATTTACACTGGTTTCCGGGTCCAAAGCTACCTTTTGTTTTGGAGTTGGGGGTGGGTGTGCGAGAGGGTTGACAGAGCTTTATGAACGGTTTTCCAAGGAGACCAATGAGCGAGAACGACCGTTATCTCTTCTCTATTGTGTGGGAGCTGCCTATTTTGAAAAGTGTGAGCGAGCTCGAGAGTTGCTGGCCAATTTACATAAAGTGGAAAAAACAAATCTTGTGTCGTATGGTTTTGCCAAGTTTGCCCCTTGTGCTCAATCCAGTTTTGGCTCTCAACATAAGTATGGAATGGCGCCTCAGGTGGATATGGTCTTCAGTGACAGTCCGAGACAGAATTGTCGGATGGACTCTCGATGGAATATCGATCTCATGCAGTATGGTGCCTTGAACATCGTAGACAGCTCTTCGAATGAGCACCAGATATTGCACGATTTTTTTCAAGACCCTCAGGCTATATCGACGGTGAAACTGTTGCAGATCGCGCACCAGCAGCGCCTTAAGCAAGGGCTTGAGGGGGATGGATTTGTTCATTTGACATCGCAAAGCTTTGCTAAGGTCAATCAAGACTTGGCCATGCTTTCTTCAGATGAGCCCACCGATCGTCTACATGAGCTGGCGAAAACGGCTCCCTTTGCGTGGGAGCTTGTGGCCCCGTTCTTAAGTCGAGATGGCTCCGAGCAGGCGTGGAGGACGGCGTTGTTGACACCGGGACCTGTGACAAGTTTAGATCAGACTTATAGAGAGATTGGGGCTTTGATTTTCTCCGATGTCGGCGATGCTGCCCTCATTTCTTCGCACCACTTCTTCCAACATGGGGGCCTCAGCTCCCCTCTTCCATCGGAGGCATTTTCGAAAGAGGCGATTCGCAATTGGAAGATTGTGACAGATCAAGGTCATTACACCTTGAATTTCCCGACGTTGGGTCAGACAGTGCGAGGGAAGACCCCGGAGGAGCTCTTTCGTGCTCTCCCCTCCATCGAAAGATGCATATCGGATGTTCGGGCCGATTTTAAGATGAATTGGAATACGGTCGCTGACCCTGTCGATGTGGTGACAGGGGCTTTTTACATTGATGAAATAGACCTTCTGATTCCGGGTCCAGGCTCTCTTTCTATCCGACGCAATTACAACAGTCAAAACACCCTCAAAGGGGATCTCGGCTGTGGATGGAAGCTCAGTCTCAACCCTTATTTGGTCGAGCAGGAGGGCAAGAGGTATATTTCTGAGCTCGATGGGACGGTGATTGTTTATAGCTACAATGAAGCTCGAGCTCGGTGGGAGGTGATGTCCGAAGAGAATCCAGAGCTCATGAACATCTGCAAACCAGAAGGGGGTGTCCACCCCTACCATGCCTATATGCAGGACGACACTCTCTATAGCTCTGACGGATCACGTCGCATCTTTCGAGACAGCCACTTGGACAAGTGGATCGATGCTCAAGGCAACACCCTACAGTTTGCCTATCGAGATCAAAAGTTGACAAGGATCACAAGCTCTGCAGGGCATGTATGTGGGATCCATTATGATCCAGATGGGTACATTTCAGAAATAGACACAGGGGATGGACGGCAAATCACCTATCGCTACAGCAATCGAAAAGATCTCATCGAGGTGGCTCTACCCAATACAGCGACGATCCGTTACGAGTATGATCATCAGCATCGTCTTCTTCGAGAAACAAAGCCTCATGGGGGGGTCTTAGAAAACGTCTATGATGAGCAAGGGCGTGTCATTGAGCAAAGATCACCCTTAGGGATACGACAAGAGATCATCACGACAGCGACCTTTGAGTATCTAGACAACCAAACAATTGTCACCGACGCTCAAGGGGGAACCACTGTCTACAGCTTTCACAACAAGCAGATCTACAAGATTCGTAACCCACTAGGCATCATCACACTTCAGGCGTGGTTTCTGGATGAAACGTCGTGGTTTGACCCCGTCACAGAGACGATGCATCCTTGGACCTTGCCTGGGGGGACGGTCAGGGGATTGAAGTCGACACAAGATCCTAGGGGGTTAACAACCAACTATCTCTACGACCGTCGGGGGAACCTTCAAGAAGTTGCCTTGGAGGGTCAGGATTTGACTGGCGATAGTAACCCGAGTGGTCAAAGTGGGGCAAAGCAGAGTCGATGTTCCAAGTCATTTTTCTACAACGATCGAGATTTATGCATCGAAGAGCGGTGTGGAGATCGAGTTGTTTTGACAACGTACGATGAACAATTTGTCTACCTGCCTAAGAGAATTGCAACCTACCATCGAAACACACTCATCTCATATCGAGACTACACTTATGACCCAACGGGGAGAGTGATTCGAGGGGACGATTCAGGGGCAGTGACCTTATGGGAGTATCATCGACAAGGTCTTCCTTCCAAGCAAACTAGGCTGACGGGGACAGCGGATCCAGATGTGATCACTACCTATGCCTACAATCGACAGGGGCGATGTGTTGAGATCCAAACCTCCCGGGCTATCGAGTGTCGAGATTATGACCTGATGGGCAATCTCATCGCTTCTAAGACATTATCCCCCGATCGCGTGCTACTGGCTGCGCAATACATAGGCTATAATCTTAACAATCAGCCCATTTGGATACAGACAGAGAATTCGGATCATACCACCTACCTTGACTATCACGCTTCAGGGCGCGTCAAGGCGAAACGACAAACTCTATCAGAGGCCCCTTGGATGGCCTACACTCTCTTCGAGTATGACTCAAGAGGGTATCTCATTGAAGAGACAGATCCGAGAGGCTATACCACCTATCGCAGCTACAATGCCATAGGGCAACTTGTATCAGAGACCAAAGAAGCTCTCACCATTCGATATACCTATGACCCAGGTGGGCTTGTAGCTTCGATCACGACCCCTTTGGGAGGCACGACACGCCGTTTGTATACCACAAGTGGCCATCTCAAGGAGGAAATCTACCCTGATCAGACGCGAAGCAAGACGATCTACGACATCTTGGGTCGTCCAGTCTACAGCTTGAAGTCAAATGTGGAGTGGCATATCGAGTATGAGGATGAGCATCGCCGAGTCATTCGCATTCACAAACCATCACAGACAAAAGAGATTCAGGAGGTAGATGCGAGAGGCAACCTGATCAAAGTCGTCGATGCATTGGGAGGTGTCTTGGAAAGAAGCTACGACGGGCTCAACCGTATCAAGACCGAGACTACTCCTGGTGGAGACACCACGTGTTGGAGCTATCGACAAGATCAAGTCCTCTGTACCCAGTCCAATGGGGAGACGACTCTCTTACGATATGTAGGACCCAAGGTGATCCATTCTCAAGTGATGGACTCCAACGGCAAGCTCATCCGAGAGACAAAGGTGCACATCGATCCTGCCCAAGAGCTCGAAGAGACAGTGCAGGGGGACATTCACACCACCGTCGAGTACAACACACAAGGGCATCCTATCCAAGTCGAGCAAGGTGACGTTCTTACGACATATACCTATAACGCCACTGGGCAGTGTATTGCGATTAAGGACGGAGATGGGAGGACGACACTACAAACCTTTGATGGGCTGGGGCGTCTTACTTGCCGAGAGCTCCCCGATCATACCCAGATTACGTTTGCTTATGATGGGGACTCGAATCTCATCAGCTCGCAGCTGCCCAATGGCAACCTTTGGCAAGCCAGCTATGACACGATGAAGAGGAAGATAAGAGAAGAAGTGAGATCATCTCAGGGCACATCTCATTGTTGGACTTGGGAGTATACCCAAGGCTATCTGGTTCAAACCTTAGATCCTATGGAACGGACTCATAGGTATGACTATGATTCTCTAGGGAGGCTCATTCGTGACACGACCCAACAGGGGGGACGTAGGTACACCTATGACCTAGGGGGGCGACTAGAGACAGCCGAAGAGACGATCGACAAGGGCTCATCTGGCTGGTTCAGCTGGCTTTTTTCCACACATCGGCAAACCTCTCTTGTACAACGGGCCTATGACGAAGATGGCCATATCATTTTGGAGAGCATTTATCTCAACGGCCGTCTCATGCAAAAGACAGAGCAGTCGTGGAGTCCTTCTGGCCGCCTGCTTCGCATAGGTGAGCATGTAAGAGATTACACGTACGAACATCAACAGCTTGTACAAATAAAGACCCCCTATACACAACTGGCCTACACCTACGATCTTGGAGGGGCTCTTCAGACCCAAAGCACCCCTTGGACGTCCACAGTTATCGAGTACAACCAAGCCCATCTCCCCATCTCCATTCGAACCCAGCTGCAAGGCGAGCTCTATGAAGAAGAACTACAGTGGTATCCCTCTTCCAAATTACAGCAGTATACTTCTTCAGAGCGTCATCAGGCGTATGTCTATGATGCAAGGGGGCATCTCGTGTCTACAGGCACTGAAGATTATGAGTTTGACTATGGGTCTGTGCGAGGGACAGGGGTACGCACCCTTTGGCCCGAGGGGCAAGTTGTATCCAATGGGCTTGACGAATTTGGACGTCTTTCCAAGACCCTAGGTGACGACGTAATGATGACCACCAGGTACAACCATCTTGGTGCTATTACCTCACAAGAGGGTCAGGAATTGGAATGGGATCCTTGGGGACGTCTTGCGGCGGTGCATGATGCTACGTTTACTTGGAAGGCTTCCTATGATGCGTTAGGTCGGAGAATTGAGACCTGCTACACTCTGCAAAGGGGCACTTCTGTGACAACCCACCCTCTTTATGATCCGGAGGAGCTATTCCGAGACATTGGGATTCAGATTCAAGACAAGACCTATTGGACTCTCCGAGGTCCCGATGTTTGTGATGCTGTTGCAGACGAAGATGGGGAGATGTTGATGTTGAAGCATAATGCATTAGGCCAGCTTGTAGCGCTTGTGTCTTCTGAAGAGACGATCTATTTGAAAGAGCTACCCTCTCCATACGGACCTCTTGGAGCGACCCCTCTACCGACCGATCTGCAATCGTATGCCCGTTCTCTTAGTTGGCATAGTTATCTACCAGATCCAACGGGCTTTATCTGGATGGGGGCCCGCTATTACAATCCGGCCACGGGGACCTTTCTCAGTCCCGATCCAGTTGCCTATCCGATGTCATTAGACCTTTACTCTTATGCGCTTGGTGATCCGATCAAC
>JAGVDZ010000123.1 GCA_020058465.1 Parachlamydiales bacterium
AGTGTGGAGTCGACACTGTTTTACCCTTCCTTTGACCCCTTTTCGCCGTGTTACAGAACCGGGCATTGGTTTAGATGAAATTCCGCATGTAGACCTCGTTATACTCAGCCATAATCACTACGATCATTTGGATGTAAAAACAGTGAAGCTACTTCAACAGAAGTATCCAAATGTTCAATGGATCGTACCTGCTGGAGTTGCAAGTTGGTTTCGAAAGCGCCATATCATGCATGTAAAGGAATTAAGATGGTGGGAGGGGATGGCCACTTCTGAATATTGTGTGGAGGCGGTCCCAGCACAACACTTCTCTGGACGCTCTCTTTGGGACCAAAATACAACTCATTGGAATGGATATGTTCTTCAAAGGCATGGAAAAACCCTTTATTTTGCCGGTGACACTGGATACAATTCGTCCGACTTTAGAGACATTGGTCGGAAATTTGCCCCCATCGACCTCAGCTTGATTCCGATCGGGGCCTATTCACCGAGTCGCTTTATGGAGCCAGTTCATGTCAATCCTTACCAAGCAGTTGCGATCCATTTTGACGTAGGATCTAGATTGTCTTTAGGGATGCATTGGAATACCTTTGCCCTTTCTGACGAGCCGAGAGGACGCCCCCCTTATGATCTTTATCTTGCGATGTTGGAGAGACAGGCTCCTTTTGAAACGTTTCTTCCGGTGGATCCGGGTGTGGAAGTCCCTTGGTAAAAGGAGCCGACAACGATGGTCTCTTTGGCAATTTCATCGCCGGGATGTGAGGGGAAGTTATGATCGTTCTTGGCGATTTGCTCTTCTGGATAGAGTTTTGCTTGTTGTGGGTTGTTTTCAAAGTCCTTACGCTTTGTGTCGTCGGTTTTTTGCTCTTCAAGGTTCTGGGCATTTGGGTGTATATGGGGAAACACCTTTGCGTGTTGTACAAAAGCTAGCTAGCATCGCTGCGATCGACTCTGGCGACGTATGGGTCGATTTAGGTTCAGGGCGAGGGCGTTCTTGTTTTTGGATGGCTCATTTCACAGGCTGTAGCTCTCTTGGTATTGAACAGGTGCCCTCCCTCATCCGTCAGGGGCAGTGGGTAGCGCGGTTATTCAAAGTGCCGAACGTCCGGTTTGAAGAAACCAACTGGCGTTGTAGCTCCCTTTCAACAGCTACATGTCTTTACTTTTACGCTACTTTGGCATCGGATGAAGAGCTTGCTGACCTTTCTAGGAAGATTTGTCAAGAGTGTTCCTTAGGTGTACGCATCATCACCATCTCAACTCCTTTGCCAATCCTACCGTATTGTTGGGAGTTTCCTCTTACTTTTCCTTGGGGGACAACACTTGGATACTTACACATATTCACGGAACACATTCGACAGGCAACGGGTGAAGATAAAGAGAATTTTTAAGATTGTCTCGGTGTAGACTATTTTGTTACAATGACCTCTCGTCTAAATTTTGCTTGATAGATAAAATGCCACCTTATAATCCGAAGTTGATCGAACCGAAGTGGCAACAAAAGTGGGAAGAAGGTCTTGTTTTTCAAACAACGATCGATCAAAGCCGGCCTAAATACTATGTGTTGGACATGTTTCCGTATCCTTCAGGAGCAGGGCTCCATGTGGGACATGTAACGGGGTATACAGCAACCGATATCATAGCTCGCTATCAGAGACAAAAAGGGTTCAATGTTTTACACCCCATGGGCTGGGACAGCTTTGGACTTCCAGCGGAGCAATTTGCTATTCGAACAGGGACACATCCAAGAATAACGACAAAGGACAATATTGAGACATTTCGACAGCAGCTCCGCTCTCTCGGCTTTAGCTATGACTGGAGTCGTGAATTGGCAACAAGTGATCCTGCCTACTACAAATGGACACAGTGGATCTTTACCCTCCTTTATCAAAAAGGTCTTGCTTATGAGGCTGAAGTCCTTGTGAACTTTTGTCCCGCTTTAGGGACTGTGCTTGCGAATGAGGAGGTGGAAGATGGAATTTCCAAAGAGGGGGGGTATCCAATTGAAAGACGTCCTCTGAAACAGTGGATCCTCAAAATCACTGCTTACGCGGATCGTTTGATTGAAGATTTAGATCTCCTCGACTGGCCAGATCATTTGAAACGGCTACAAGAAAGTTGGATTGGCAGGAGTGAAGGGGCCACGATCTTGTTCGAGGTGCCGAGCCTCTCTACTTCGATTGAAGTCTTTACAACAAGACCCGATACCCTATTTGGGGTCACTTACCTTGTTTTGGCCCCCGAGCACCCTTATCTCGATCAAATTGTGGCGCCATCGGAGAAAGATAAGGTCGCCTCCTATCGACAAGCGATTTCTTCCAAATCTGATCTTGCAAGGGTAGAGCTTGCCAAAGAAAAGACAGGCGTTTGGACAGGCTCTTATGCGCTGCACCCTGTGACCCGAAAGTTACTGCCCATCTGGGTGGCTGATTATGTGCTAGGTCACTATGGCTCGGGGGCTTTGATGGCGGTACCCTCCCATGATGAAAGAGACTTTGCCTTTGCCCTTCTACATCACCTACCTATGGCCTGTGTTTACCATCCCGATTTTAGTTGGGAGGGACCCTGGCGTAAGGAGGATCAAGGAGCGATTGCAGCCGGAGCCTCGTATTGGCTAGGGCCAGGTACATTGACGCGGAGTGCATATGGGGATCTCAATCTCAATGGTCTTTCGATGGAAGAGGGCAAAGAGCGGGTGATTGCTTGGTTGGAACAAGAAAAGAAAGGATCTAGAAAAATTCAGCACAAGTTGAGAGATTGGTTGTTTTCGAGACAACGATATTGGGGGGAGCCTTTTCCTATTCTGCACTTGGCAGATGGGACCAAGCGACTCCTTACAGTTGACGAGCTTCCTCTAGAGCCTCCTTTTCTCGAAGATTTTAAACCGGCTCCCACGGGAGAAAGTCCCCTTGCCAAGGTGATGGACTGGGTTCACGTTGTCGATCCCAAGACGGGTCAACGCGCGAGAAGAGAGACGAATACCATGCCCCAGTGGGCAGGTTCTTGTTGGTATTATCTTCGATTTTGTGACCCTCACAATGAGACATCTGCCTGGGGTCTGGATGAGGAGAGGTACTGGATGCCTGTCGATCTCTATGTGGGTGGCGTCGAACATGCAGTGTTGCACCTTTTATATGCTAGGTTTTGGCATAAAGTCCTTTACGACTGTGGATTTGTGCACACGAAGGAACCTTTTTTAAAGCTGAGAAACCAAGGTCTTGTCACAGCCCGCTCGTTTAAGCTGCCCCAGGGGGGATACCTGGCTCCTGAGGAAGTTCAAGAGAAGGAGGGGGGTGTCTTCTCTCTGCAAGGAGAGCGTTTGATTGTGCAGACTGAAAAAATGTCGAAGTCAAAACTCAATGGTGTGTCTCCCAATGAGATCATTGAAGCATTTGGAGCCGATTCTCTTCGTCTTTACGCAGCTTTCATGGGTCCGTTTGACAAGGAGAAAGTGTGGAATACGGATGCTGTCAGTGGCTGTCGTAGGTTTTTACAGAGGATCTTTGATTTAGCTCATTCAGACAAGCTTGCGGAGGTGGAGTCTGAAGAGGCGTTTTGTTTGATCCATAGGCTTATCGACAAGGTGACGAAGGATATCGAGACGATGCAGTTCAACACGGCGATTGCTGCTATGATGGAAACGCTCAATGACTTTGTGAGGCTTACAGTGTATCCCAAAGAGTGTGTCTGTGCATTCATTCAACTCCTATCTCCCTTTGCTCCACATCTTGCAGAAGAGCTCTGGCACCATTTGGGTCAAGAAGGTTTTGTGGGGATTTCAACTTGGCCGAAAGCGAACCCTCTCTATCTCATCGAACATGAAGTTACGTATGTGATTCAAGTCAATGGCAAACTGAGGTCGAGACTTGTTATGCCAAAGGGTCTGTCTCAGGACAAGCTCCTGGCTCGTGTGAGACAAGAGCCTTTTTGGGATACACATGTGAAGAAAGAGCCGACAAAGATTATTTTTGTTCCGGATCGTCTTCTCAACCTTGTTGTGACCCTTTCTTGAACTGGTTTGATGTTGGTTGGTTGGTATATGTCGTGTGGGTGTTTAGCCGCTCTTGGCTTTCTTCTAAGCCTCTTTATTGGAAGCAAAGACTGAGGCTCAATCCCCCTATCCAACAGGATCGGGACCCTATCCTATGGATACACGCCATTTCTGTGGGGGAGGTGAAGGCAGCTTTTGTCCTCTACCCCCACCTTCAGGCTAAGTACCCGGGGTATCGATTTTTTGTGACGACGACGACCCGAACAGGCTTGGAAGAGGCGGCCCGTCTTTTCCAAGGTCTTCCTATGGCTCTTTTACCACTCGATTTCAGCTGGATTGCAAAGAGGTGGAGCCAAGTGATTCGCCCATCTTTATTCGTCCTTGTTGAAAGTGGCTTTTGTCCTAATTGGCTCCACTTTCTCAAGAAGCAAGGAACCTACGTTGTCCTGGTGAATGGTAAAGTATCCTCTCGATCGAGTCAAAGGTATGATCTTTGTCCCTTCCTCTTTCGCTCCATGTGGGAAGCCATCGATTGTTATGGTGTGCAAAATCAGATCTATCGAGATCGATTTCTATCGATGGGGATCTCTTCAGATAAGATGCATATAACGGGCAATCTCAAACTGGTGCAGACACCCCAAACCATTGCCTCCCAGTGGAAACAAGAAAGGCCCGTGCTCCAGGCCTACGACATTACCATGGCGTCGACCCATTCGCCGGAAGAAGAGCTTTTGCTACAACAGCTTCTGCCTTTAGGATGCAAGAT
The DNA here is from genome assembly GCA_020058465.1 of Parachlamydiales bacterium. GTDB lineage: Bacteria > Chlamydiota > Chlamydiia > Chlamydiales > SM23-39 > JAGVDZ01. The sequence goes on from JAGVDZ010000123.1 coordinate 4,755, forward strand.
TTTCATAGCACCCCGCCATCCAGAACGGTTCGCAGAAGTCGAGGTTTTGTTGGACAAGCTCAAGGTCCCTTTTATGAAATGGACCGACCCGTCGACTTGGTGTAGCGAGAAGAAAGTGTGTTTAGTCGATGCTATGGGTCAGCTCCCTTATTGTTATGCGCTGACTCCTGTGGCCATTGTAGGAGGTAGTTTTTGCCCCCATCTTCAAGGACACAACGTCGTAGAGCCGACTTTGTATGGTGCGTATGCTCTTTTTGGAGCCTATATGGACAGTCAACAAGACCTTGTCGAGCATGTCAAAATGTATCAGTTAGGGGAGACCACCTCACTCTCTACAGTTGCCTCTCGAGTGGTCACGTTATTACAGGCGAAAGTAGCGGGAAACAGGCGAGAGCAATGGGACATACCGCTTCAGCAGGCTGTTGTAGGGAAGACACTTGCCTGTTTCCCTCCATCGATAGGGTCTTGTCAACTCGATTGATTGTTCAGCCAAGGTGGGTGGCAGTTATACACAAATGAACTCCAAGCTACCTTCTTGTTAAATTTGTGAATTTATTTCTCGCGAATGGTATTAGTTGCTAAAAAATGACTCTTACGATACCATCCCTAATTCTTTCTATCGCGGGGTGGAGCAGTGGTTAGCTCGTTGGGCTCATAACCCAAAGGCCGTAGGTTCGAATCCTGCCCCCGCTAATTTCTTGGATTTCGGCGGTATAGCTCAGTTGGTTAGAGCAGCGGAATCATAATCCGCGTGTCGCTGGTTCGAATCCGGCTACCGTCATTTCCAAAAGCCGTGTCGGCACATTGGAAATGAGAGACTTGTGGCGAAATTAAATTTTGCCACTTGATAAAGAATAGTTGGCCGCGGCACATTGGCGGCACACCTATGCCTTAGGTCCTACAGCTCATACCAGCTCTGTTCATCAACACTAACAAACGTGGAGATTGAACATGGCTACAATTCAAAAACGCAAACTCAGCAACGGTCAGCACAGCTATCGAGTGATGATCCGAACCAATGATGGGCTCGGGGACGTTTCTAAAACTTTTCCCACACATGGAGAGGCCAAAGACTGGGGGATTCAGCAAGAGGCATTGCGCCGCCAAGGGCTTTACTTCCCAGAACAGATCAAGAAAAAGCACACGCTCGGGGATCTAATCGACAGGTATATCGAACTGATCTTGCCGTGCAAACCGAAAAATGCACGGGATACATTGCGTCAACTCGCGTGGTGGAAGGAAAAGCTCGGCACCTGCACATTGAATCATCTCACTCCGGATGTCCTTGCAAAGTATCGCAAGGAACTTCTCGAAGGAACGACCCGGTATGGAAGCAAGAGAACTCCCGCCACAACCAACCGCTATCTTGCGGCCCTTTCCGTCGTGCTAAGCTACGGAGTCAAAGAATGCGGCTGGCTCACCAGCAACCCAATGCTCCGAGTCAACAAACTCGCCGAGCCTCGTGGGCGTGATCGAGTATTGTCTGAAGAAGAGAGCGTTCGTTTTTTGGACGCGTGTGCGAATAGTAGCCAGCCCCTGCTGCTGCCTTTTATCTTGCTAAGCTTAACCATTGGCGCACGTCGCTCGGAATTGCTCAACCTTACCTGGGATTGTCTGGATCTTTCCTTGGAATTTTGATCGAGAGAAACGAGAAAAAATTGAAGAGCTCAGAAAAAAGTATACCGCGCTTGAATTTTACATCTTTAGAAGCCAAAAGGACGCTGACCGGTACCTTGAAAAAACAAGAGGGATCAAAAATCGAAGCAATAAACTGAGAAATAAAAACTTATGACGATACTGTCGTTTAAAGAATTTGAGCATCAAGCATGGCAGGCAGCTGTTGACCAATATGATGCATCATTCAGCCGACTCACCCAGCAGATAATCCCAGCTATTATGAATGCACTGAATGTACGAAAAGGGATGCGTTTTCTAGATGTTGCATGTGGACCAGGCTACCTTGCTGCAGCTGCTCATCAAAAGGGAGCTAAGGTAAGCGGAGTTGATTTTTCATCTTCAATGGTGTCTCGAGCTAAACAACTTCATCCAGGCATCGATTTTAACGAAGGTGATGCTGAAGACCTATACAAGATTCCAGATGCATCCTTCGATGCTGTTGGAATGAATTTCGGTATCGTTCATCTAGGTCAACCGGAAAAAGCACTGAAAGCGGCTTACAGAGTGTTGAAAGTTGGAGGCAGAGTAGCATTTACTACATGGTGCAAACCGCAAGAAGCAGTGGGTTTTTCATTGATTCTTCGAGCCGCTGAAATATTTGGTAACCCGAATGTGCAATTACCCTCAGCACCGCCACTTTTCTTTTATAGTGATCCAGAAAACTGCAAGAACGCTTTAGCCAAAAGTGGTTTTTCCAACCCAAACGTTCAGTTTGTTAATCAAATCTGGGAGTTACATTTGCCAGATGAATTACTCGAAGCAGTTTTGAAAGGGACTGCTCGTACAGCTGGGTTGCTAAAAGGACAGTCAAAAGAACAACTAGCGGCAATCCGACAAGCGATTCGTGTTTCCATTAGTGAGTATATTCAGGATGAAAAAATTATTCTTCCAATGCCCGCCCTTGTAGCGTGGGGGACAAAATCTTGAGAAAGTTCGGATGAATAAAGAACCTCTTACAATCGATATTGCTCTGGTGCAACGCCTCGTAGCGAGCCAATTTCCGCAGTGGACGGGTTTATCAATTCGTCCTGTAGCCCAAAGTGGATGGGATAACCGAACCTTTCACTTAGGGGAAACCATGCTGGTTCGAATGCCGAGCGCTGCCGAGTACGCTGCTCAAGTGGAAAAAGAACATCGATGGTTACCAAAGCTCGCTCCTTTTCTTCCACTCCCAATCCCAGTACCCTTGGCCATGGGCGAGCCAGGAGAGGGTTATCCTCGGAAGTGGTCAATCTATCGTTGGCTGGAAGGGGAGACCGTTGCATCCAGACCTGTAGCCGATTTGCGGGGGTTTGCAATCAGCCTAGCGGACTTTCTTCTCGCCTTGCAGCGCATCGACTCCACAGGAGGGCCTCTACCAGGCCCTCATAGCTTCTACCGGGGTGGGTCTTTGAAAACCTATGATACAGAGACACGAAAAGCTCTCTTGGTTTTACAGGACAAGATTGACGTTCATACTGCAACTGAAGTGTGGGAAGCTGCGCTCGCGACTTCTTGGAATAGTTCACCAGTGTGGGTACATGGAGATGTTAGTTCCGGAAATTTGCTGGTAAAAAACGGGCGCTTAAGCGCTGTCATCGATTTTGGTCAGCTCACGATTGGTGATCCGGCTTGTGACCTAGTGATTGCTTGGACATTGTTCAGAGGTGAAAGCCGGGAGGCCTTTCGTGCAAGATTACGGCTGGATGCTGGAACATGGGCTCGGGGTCGCGCTTGGGCTTTATGGAAAGCATTGATCGCCGGAGCAGGCTTCACAAAATGCAACAACACTGAAGCCGCACAATGTTGGCGGATTATCGATGAAGTGCTTGCGGATCACAGGCAGAAAGATTGATCTTATTTTTTCAAGAGTTGGACGAGCTCTTTCATCGAACATTCAGCGAGTGGTTTTTTCAGAGCTGGAATCATCGGGTTATTAGGGTTCATGTAACGAATGTTGTACGTGTAGTGATGACGCATTGCCCCGAATTTTTCCTCAGTTTTGAAAAATTTCATCCCGATCCCTTGCAAGATTGCATTTGAAGCGACATTGTCGGTTCGGGCGCATGCGTAAAGAGTAGTCAACGGCTTCCCTCCAAGAGGATATTTCCCCTGAAGAATTTCTCGGTCATAGATTTTGGGAATCAGCCCCCAAATGACAGCTCGAGCTGTTTCTTTCGCATATCCGTTTCCCCAGAACTCCTTGTGAAACAAATACATAATCACTGCTTGTCCTGGATCTCCGTTGTATCCTACCACAAAGTGTCCAATGAACTTCTTCGTCTTTTTTTCAAACACGGCCATCCCGCTGTAGTAGCTGCCGGTCATCCACCGCTTATTCCACATCTCTAATTGACTTTGCACATATTCGCGAGTTTTGGTGTCTCCTTCTCCTAGAGATTTCATGACCTCTGAGTCAGCGTACAATGCTGCGTAGTCATCGATCATGTCAGGGGTTGTTGATCGGAGAATTAGGTGTTCAGTTTCGAGCCGAATGCCGCTGCTGGTGTAGGTCATTTCAATAGCCATGGAGGCTCCTTAAAGTGGGGAAAGGTCTTTTCATAAATTTCTCCTACAGTTAAAACCAGAATGGTCTCAAAACGAGGAAATCTTGAGAAGGATGGTTTTAATATCGTGATCCAGATTAAGCCTTTGGCTGATTGTCCAGAGCATTTTGTCCAAAGTCTTGCCGAATTATGGCGAGAGGAAATAGGGCAGCATTGGGCTCCTTCTTCGACAACGGAGCAAATTGTGCAGAGGTTTCTCCTGCACCGTAACCAAGACACCTTGCCGGTCATGTTCGTTGCCCTGGATGGGCCTCAACCTATCGGAATGGGCTGTTTGAGAATTACAGAGGGAATTTTGCCTGGTCTTACTCCATGGATTGGAGGGTTGGTTGTTGCACCAAAATATCGGAAAACTTTGACCATGGTGAAGTTGGTGAGAGCTTGCGTCTTGAAAGCAAAAAGCCTTGGGTACGCAACAATCTACATTCTTGCCTTTGATCAAAAATTGGCAGAAAAATACCGGCGGATTTTGAATTGCGAGATTCTTGGCTCTGACTTGATCAACCAACATCCGGTTACAGTGATGCGCTTTCAAGCGGGAAAAGTTCCTTTCTCAAAGTCTGTGCTATAAGGCGCTCGCTCAAAAGTTCAGAGAACGGGTCAAGGGAAAGCTTGGCACATTCCTGGCACACAGACCTTCAAAAGATCCCATAACATCTCGTCAGGGCAGAGGAAACTAGAACAAATTTTTGAGAACCTTATCCCTATAGGCTGGGTTGAATGCAGCGGCGTACTGCCTGGTAGCCAACCCCCCTTTTATAGAGCTTTCCCTAGACAGGGCATTGAGCACGATCTTGCGCACTGCAGCTAGATTGCGCGCTCCGTTTCGGTCTCGATACCGAGACTGATCTTGTCTAAACACCACATCCAAGCACCAATGTAGGCTTTCGACCCCCCAATGTCTTCTGGCAGTGCTGGCAATCACCGCTGGATTTTCTGGAGCAAGGCTCGAAATGTAATAAACTCTCTCATGCGTCACCTTGTCTCCTACGACTCGCTCACGATCAATCCGAACCAATGATTTAAGCCCTGCCCATTCACCTATGACTTCCAACCCTTTCGCTGAAAGAGTTGTGCATCTTCTAGTCTCAATTCTTCCGTGGACTTTCTCAGGGCTATCTTCATGTAAAAACATCCCGCATCTGGATGCCCCTTTTACCAGCAAGCCTTGTAGACGCAATTCGTCTCTTTGTTCGGTGGCTTTGGCGACAGCACGATCCCATTGTGTAACCGCCATTATTCGTTCCTTCTCTGCGGCTTCAAAAGCATCGATAACAGATTCATATAAGCTTGGCTGATTTCTCTTTACCGGGAGAAGGTAGTCACCTTTCCCCTGTGATTTGCCGATGAGTCTTCAGCAATTCCCGTGAAATAATTTTTCGCGCTGAGGTAGAGTGTTTTTTTAACTATTTTTTCGCAAAGGTAGGGAAAAGATCATGGGTGCCCACTCTA
>JAGVDZ010000074.1 GCA_020058465.1 Parachlamydiales bacterium
CTTCTACTGGGCTATCCTCCGCCTTCTTGGAGGTATCTGCACAGCTGGTGTTCTCATCGTCATTGAAAGTTGGCTCTTAATGACCTACCCGTCCGGCAAGAAAGGGCAAGTCCTTGCCTTATACCTTCTGAGTTTTTACGGTGCTCTTTTTCTAGGACAACTTCTCTTCCAACTCATCGATCCCTATTCCATGGTTCCTTTTATATTGGGATCCTTGCTCAGTCTGATTTCCCTAATCCCTCTATACCTCATTCCCACTCTACCCCCTAATCTCGAGTCAAGCTCACCTCTGTCTCCCATGCAAATTTTTTATACATCTCCCTTTGGTTTTCTAGGTGGGATGGTGTCGGGCATGTTGCTTGCCATCATCTACGGATTTGTCCCCATCTATGGTCAGGAAATTGGTCTATCCACTCCCGAAATAGGTTTACTCATGGGGATGATTATTTCAGGAGGGCTCCTCCTTCAAATCCCATTTTCTCGTATGGGAGATGCGGGGTATCGCACTTTAGCCATTCACATCGCTTGTCTTGCCACAGCCATTTTCAGCTTTACCTTCCTCTTCAGTCATCATACGGAATCGAGAATCTGGCTCTACGCAAATGCTGGGTTCTTAGGAGGATCTGCCTTTACAATTTACCCTTTAAGCATGGCTTATCTGTGCGATCAGCTCCCATCAAACAAAATTGTCGAAGGGACAGGAGGTTTTGTCTTTTCCTACGGCACAGGAGCCGTATTAGGCCCCATTTTTACCCCCATAGCGATCCACTACAGTGGGGAACATGCAGGCCTTTTCTACCTAATGATCTTGATTACAACCCTCTATAGTTCCATCGGCCTTACGATTCGCTATTTCTACCCTATCACCTACATCACTCGGGCAAATGCAAAGAAGGGCCCAGAGGATTCTGAGGATCTTTCCAAGAACGTTTGTCTCGAAACCCCAAAAACAAACTACAAAGAGACACCACGATCACCGCCGCCAGATAGCCATGCCAATTGACAATGCGGATCCCCAATGAAACAAACTTCAATAAACCATAAGCTATAGCATTCACCGTTACAGTCGCCAGAATGAAACGGAAACTTGACCCTACAAGTCCCAACAACCGAAGCCCTGGAAAAACAATCCCATTGCAAAGGGCAAGGGTCAAGGGGAAAATAAGATCCCCCTCACAACGAGGCCATCTCGAAGGATTCACAAGAGCAAGCCCTGGCAATAGGTAATTAGCAAAAAAAATCGTCACGAATAAGATCCCATATCGCTTGAAAAACTGCATTCAAAGCCTCCATTTGGCCACGTGGGGGAACCCCTCGAACCTCCCCGTTCGCAGTATACAAAAAAAGGCTTTTTCGTATATGCCCTGAAGGTCTTTCTTCAATTTTGCTACAACTAAATTTGGGACCTACCTTTGTCTCTAAACTTTTTAAGTTTAGCTGCTTCAGAATGATAAATTTCAAGCCACCTCATTATCAAATTCCCAATTTTTGAATTCATTTGGGTATAGTTTGCACAATTTTGTTTGATTTTTTTCAGAGCACATAGAATGCTATCGGACATAATGGAAATTCCTATTGGCAACGAGCAATTTATACCAAATATCAAGAGTCACTTGCAGGTTGGCCAAATTTCCCTCGAAAATGTGTGAGAAACGCAATGAGAGCATTATGGATCATAGGTTTGCTTACTTTTTGTTGCGCCTGTTCATCTAAGTCCCCTATCTCCACATCTACGAAAACGTTTCGCTTGGCATTCCACTCACCTCCTTCTACCGTAGACCCTAGGAAAACTGGCGATTTTATCTCCTCTACTTTAGTCTGTTTTCTCTACGAAGGATTGACTCGCCCTGAGCCCAATCTCGGCTCTGTTCCAGCTGCTGCAGAACGGATCGTCATCTCCGAAGATCAGCTGACCTACACTTTTTATCTCCGCCCCGCCCTTTGGAGTGATGGTCACCCCGTAACCGCCCACGACTTTGCTCTCTCATGGCAAACTTTGCTCAACCCGTCATTCCCATCATTATGTTCCTACCTACTATTTCCAATCCGTAATGCAGAACCATTTGCACAAGGCAAAGCAGAGCTTTGTGAGTTAGGGATCCGCGCCCTTTCTGACCAGATCCTAGAAGTCCAGCTTGGACAACCCACTCCCCATTTTCTGTCGCTCACATCATTTCCTTTACTGTTACCAATCCCTTCTCACATTGAGCATACGAATCCTCATTGGGAGCAGACAGCCCACCAATCTCTCGTCGTCAATGGCCCCTTCACTCTTGAGCTCTTTCAACCAAACTCAGAAATTCTACTCACAAAAAACCCCCTATTTTGGGATGCCAGCCATATCTACCTTGATGGAATCCATATTTCGATTATTCCTGACGAAGATACAACACTGGCCATGTTTCATCAAGGCGAGCTCGACTGGATCGGAGGCTCTCTTTCTCTTCTTTCTCCAAGTGCCCTGCTCAATCTTAATCCTCAAGATCATCTCCAGTTCATCCCTATGGCTGCATCGACATTTTGCACATTTAACACCGAAAAAGCCCCCTTCCATTTACCTGCCTTTCGCAAAGCCATGAGTCTTGTCATTGACCAGACAAAAATTGTTCAAGATCTCTTGTTCGGAAAACAAATAGAAGGGCGCAGACCTCTACCCACCTCTATCTATACATACCCCCACTCCGAAACGCCCCTTTTTCACACAGACATTCCTTTAGCACGACAACTTTTGAAACAAGCGTTTCAAGAAGGGGGATACACTTTAGATACCCTCCCTCCAATGACTCTATTTTACTCTTCCAACCAAACAGAAAAAATCATAGCTCAGGCTCTGCAAACCACTTGGGAAACGTGCCTGGGGCTTTCAGTCCAACTTCAGCAGTTTGAGAAGATGACGCTCCTGACCAAGCTCCATCATCGAGACTTCCAGCTCTCTTTAGCTTCTTGGATTGCGCAGTTTCATGATCCCATCAATCTTTTGGAAAGACTCAAAACAAAAGAGAATCGCAAGAACTACGCAGGGTGGACAAACTCTCAATATGTCAACCTACTTAATCAAGCCAACCAAACACGAGACCTCCAACAGAGGGAGTCTTTGTTCTACCAGGCTGAAGCCATCCTTGCAGATGAAACACCTTTTGTCACCCTCTACCACTGGCAAACCCCAACTCTCACAGGGCCCCGTATTGAAACACTGCCAGTTTGCTTAGACGGCGCTGTCCTTTTTGAGCGGAGTCAACTAGCATCAACTCCCGACCCACAACAAAGAGCTGTATCCAACCATCACAAATAACCTCAGAGTGATTTTACATTGCATTAAATTCATTGAGGATTTAAAAAAATGGACTTATTTATGAGAAACTTCACGCTTATATTTCTCTGTTTAAATTTGCTATTTTCTAGCTGTGCTCGTTCTAACCCCCAACCTAAAGGAGGGACCATGCGGATATGTTTGGCGATGGATCCAACAACGATCGATTCGAGAAAGAATGCAGACCCCTACACATCGACCCTGCATTTTTTGATTTATGAAGGGCTGACCCGTATTGACCCAACAGGCAAAGGAACATTAGCTCTAGCAAAGTCTGTGGATATTTCGGCTGATCAAAAACGCTATACGTTTCATTTGCGACCAGCTCAATGGAGCGATGGCCACCCTCTGACAGCACACGATTTTGAATATTCTTGGAGAACAACTCTATCTCCAGACTGTGCGTCTCCCTGCCCTTACCTTCTTTACCCCATCAAAAATGCAGAGCTCATTGCTCAAGGTAAAGCCTCTATTGAAGAGCTGGGAGTCAAAGCTCTTGACGATCAAACTCTCCAGGTGGACCTGGAAAACCCAACTCCCTATTTTCTTTCTTTAATCACGTTCTGTAACTTATTCCCCATTCCCAAGCATATTGAAGAAGCCAATCCCGATTGGGAGCTTTCCCATCGTCACGCTGTTTTCAGTGGGCCCTATCGGATCGTATCCTGGAAACCTGGACAGAAAATTGAGCTCGAAAAAAACCCTTCTTACTGGAATGCCAAACAAGTACATATCCCTAAGATTCACGCTTACCTCATCCCCGATGCACAAACCTCTATAAGGATGTATGAGCAAGGAGAGCTTGATTTTGTCGACACAGTCACATCTGCCTTATCTCTTGAGGATCTTTCATCTTGCAAAGCCAAGGGGCTGGTAGAAGTCAATCCGGTCGGGGCTGCTTTATTTTGCACATTCAATACAACAAAAGCGCCCTTTCACAATAAACACATCCGAAGAGCTCTTTCTCTAGCTATCAATCGCCCTTCTATTGTCTCTAACATCCTCCAACTCTCTGAAAAAGCAGCCACCTCTATCTTACCCCCCGTGTTAAATCAAAATCTCGAACGAACTCTGTTCCCAGCCTATGCTCCAGAGGAAGCTCAGAAAGAGCTTAAGATAGGTCTCAAAGAAACGGGGTTCTCTAAAGAAGACCTTAGCAAGGCCCTCGTTCTGACCTACCAAGGAGATGAGGGGGAAAAGAAAGTGGCACAAACCATTCAACACCAATGGAAACAAGTGTTGGGGTTACAGCCTACTTTGATGGCTTTGGACAAGAAGACTCTCATCCGACGTCACATGGATAAAGACTATGCAGTGGGCTTAGATCGCTTCTTTGGTCAATATTTTGATCCCTACAACATTCTAGAGCGGTTCAAGTATAAAGAGGGCCCCAAAAATTTACCTGGGTTTGAACATCCTGACTATATCGCTTTGCTCGATGAGTCCCTTAAAACGATCGAGCCTAAAGAAAGGCTAGAGATCCTGCGTAGAGCTGAGGAAATTTTGGCAGATGAAATGCCCATCGCCCCCCTCTACTTTTTAAACCAAGGGTACCTGATTAATCGTAAGGATTTCGATCACATTGCATTTTCCCCCCTAGGGAACCTTCTCATGAAGGATATGTCTCCCAGAAAGTAATACCAATCGCAAGAAATAAATTCGCACTATTTGGGAATTTGACAAGGAAGTCGCTTGGAATAATTTTACTGGGCGACCCGGGTTCGTGAAAAAGTTATGTCTCGGGGCTGGGCTAATTTGTAGGCTTATCATTGCAGATTGGTATTATTTTTGATATTTAGTATGATCCGGCGTGAGGACAGTCTCCTCCCATCGATATTCAGGACAATGTTTTCGTACCCAGTGCTGAAGTCTTCTTCGAAATTCTGATGCCGCAAGACTTTGTTGGGTACTGTCTTTAGGTATGCGCCGATAGGAACCGAGATCTAACTCTACAGGCTCTTGATCGATAAATCCCCAATTACGACCTAGATCTGGATCGACAGTTGCAAGGCCGAGCTGCAATCTTTGATCAACTCTTCCACACCAAGAAGCCAATGCCACATCTAAATTTTGCCAATCTCTTGCAGAATAAAGAGCCTGGATGTAATCCCGTGCCAACGTCCCCCTTTTTTGAATTACATAAATATATTTGTCCAAATTCACTGTGACAGAATAGAGAGGAGAGATGTGAAGAGTCGTCTCATGAGGACCTACTGAATCCAAATGCCACGACAATACCTGCATCCCCTCCCATCTCGACTCCATAGCTAAGCGCAAACTTTGTTTCAACAACACATCACTCAGTGCAGCCCAAGGGTTAGATCGACGCCATGCAATGAACCGTTTAGGCTTACTACAAAACACCTTAAGCACATACTTTCGATCCTCACTGAGGAAGACCTGGGCCTGTGTCCCTTGTCCGAAATAATACCAGGAAGATCGAGCCCCCAGCTCATCTAGTTCCCCCTCTCGGATCACAAAGTCAGCTTTGAGCCATCGTCTAGGAAGTGCGCTTTGATGCAACCTCAATACACCAAAAGGGACACTCAACAGACAGATGGCAACCCCTATCTTGAAGGGCTTACGAAGTAACGAAAGCACAATATCATCAACAACTTCGAATTTTAAAAATCATTGGGTTCTCTCTAGGGCTTGAAGCTCTGCTTCAATCAGCTCCTGACAAATGCAGGCCACTTGTTGATCGTACCATACACCAAGAGGCTGATCCAACAGCATCAACCATCTTGAGACTGGCGTCACAGTTTGAAAAAATGAATACGAAGGGTTCTCTTCTGTCCTATAAAAACTACCTATATCAAGCTGGAAGACCCGTCCTTCTTCTGTTAGAGCAAAATTGTTCATAAAACTGCCATCCTTATTCGCAATTCCAAACATAGAACGACGGCGAATTAAAGCAAGGTAGTCCGATAAAATTGCCTGAGCTCTTAATCGTTCCCCTATCTGGAGAAAGGATTGTAATTCTTTCGTCATGATCCTACCCTTCCTCTGAATTGCTACCATCTTACCACGAAGATCGAGTGCAAAGGGATAACCCAAAGCATCGTGTAAAACCACCCGCTTTTCTAAGCCTGTCCAATTGATCCAACAAGCTTTCATCTGGGTC
>JAGVDZ010000155.1 GCA_020058465.1 Parachlamydiales bacterium
CATAAGCCGTCTTTTCAAGTTTTGCTGCCACCTCTGTAGAAAGGGAGATCCTCTGTTGCGTGGTGGGGTGGATGAGTTTATAACTTGCAGGATTGTCATTGATCAAAGCTACCGGTTCCACAGGACTATGTTCTTCTTCTCTATAAAATCCCAATAGAGGTAAAGAGTCTTTCTTCCACCAATCTTTTGTCAAAGTCACAGCCCGTAAGCCGACATCAGAATAGCGGCAAATTTCGCGTAATTCTCCATAAGCTGAAAGATTCTCTATTTTTTTTGGAGGCGATTGAAATATAACTCCCATGCTCGTTCCGATCTGTTGGCAAGCGTATAAAAGAGGGGCAGAAGGGACAAAGAAGGGGGCATCGGAGGATGCGCGAAGAACTCCGATCATCTTTTGCAAAGCTTTACCGATCACCGTCTCATTCAGCTTTTGTCTTAAACGAACTTTCTCTGAGAGTGCTTTCCCCTGTATTTTCTCGACTTCGTCGAGATATTTCGAAATTTGAAGACGATAAACCAGGAAGGATTCCCAAAATCCTTCCTGGTTTAAAATTGCTTCCGTTGAAAACGCTCTAATTTGAGCAGCTTGCTCCGCTACTAGCCAAGAAGAATAAGAAAATGGATAAGGACCATTTTCAATAACAATTTTGTTAAATAGTTTGACAGTGCCGGAAAGAATGTGAATCCAGATAATCTCTTTTTTACGCTCAGGGGCCATGATCAAAGACGGGGAGAGAATTTTGCCTGCAGGAAGATCTACGGTTTGACCTGTCTCGATAAACAAATCTTGCGTTTTGGTTTTAAATTGGATGCGCACAGAATCAAACATGTAAATCCAGGCATCGACATAAGGAGCCAAAATCGCTGCAGCTGCAGGATCGCTCGAAGTCCACTTCCGAATATCTTTGATCCATATTTTGGAAAGCCGCACAGCTGTTGTTGTAAGGAAAATCAATACGAAAGGGGCTGGGGGCAAAGCGAAGAGAAGCCCCCCTTTATCGATATGCGCGATGTGGTGTAAAGCCCCTTCTCCGAGAGGCGGGAGCTGAGACATGTAGAAAAGCTCCCCAACCCCCTCTTCGATGAAAAGAGCTACATCTAAGGCATTTAAAATTTCTCTATGGTTAGGCGGGTACTCCTTTCGTTCTAGGGGGAGACGAGAGGGCCATTCGAAAGAGGTCGATACTGTCATGAAAGTTGTTCTCTATCCACAAGATCTTTATAAACACCAGGCTCGTTTTTAAGAGATTCGTGATTCCCTCTCTGGATAATCTTCCCTCTATCCATGACAATGATTTCATCACAATCTCGAATCGTGCTGAGGCGATGAGCAATCATCACACATGAGCACCCGCGTCGGCGTACATTATCTGAGATTTGTTTTTCCGTCTTAGAATCCAAAGCGCTTGTCGCCTCATCCATGATGAGAATACTCGGACTTAAGACAAGCGCTCGGGCAATTTCTAACTTCTGACGCTCTCCACCGCTGAGGTTCGTCCCCCCTTCCGTCAAGAAGCTCTGGTAGCCCCCCTGCCTCTCTACAATCTCTTTGTGGATACAAGCATCCTCTGCAGCTGTAACAAGATCCTCGTCCAAAATGGTCTTATCCCACAACGTGAGGTTCTCTTTAATGCTCCCTGCAAATAAATAGATCTTTTGATCCACCACAGAAATGGAATTGGTCAAAACCGAATGTGGAATCTCATCTCTCTTTTTTCCATCGTAAAGGATCGTCCCCGAAGAGACCTGGTAAAGGCCGCTTAGCAAATTGGCCACGGTCGACTTGCCACATCCGGTAGGGCCGACAAAAGCAACGCGCTCTCCCGGCTTCAAACGAAGACTCAAATTTTCGATCAGAGGCGGATCGATGGGGCTATAGCTAAAGGAGACTTCTTTCAATTCAAGATAACCTTCTAATTTTATCCGATCTCCCTCCTTCATAGAGACTGTGTGCAGCGCAGGATCGGTCTTGTTCTTAAGGATATCGTCCAAACGATCGATATCGATTTTCATGAGCTGTAAAGAGCTTCCGAAAAAAACCATCTGATTGACAGGTGCTAAAAAATTAAAGAGCAATCCTTGGAGTGCCATCAACATACCAACCGTCAATTCGGCATGCATAATTCTCCAAACACCTATGCCAAGCAGAGCAGCTAAAGAAAGAGAGTTCAGTAACACAGGAACTACGGTCAATACAGCATCTTTTGTGTTTATTTCTCTTTCCGCATCTAGTTTTTTAGCATAATATCCAGTCCATCTTGAAAATACATCGATCTCTGTTCCAGCCGCTTTGCATATTTCAATATTTTGTAATGCTCCTATTGCAAAGCCCACACTCTTGCCCATCTCTTGTTGTCTTCTCGCATGGGCATCTTGACGTGAACGGTTGATTAACCAAAGGACAAGCAAATTGATTACGGCACTGACAATGCCGATCATGGCGATGACCACATCGTACGCCAACATAAAAAAAGCGTAGAAAACGATCAGAACAACAGAGACACCCGTCGAGGCCAAACTCCCAGTGAGCGTTTGGCTCACGGTTTCGTTTAATGTAGTACGGTAGGCAATTTCTCCGCTAAATCGCTGTGCATAAAAAGACATCGGAAGCTGGAGGATATGTTGCAAGAAATCCGATGCAAAACGAACCGAAAGGCATGCGTTCAACCGATTGAGGAAGGCTACTTGAAACCATGTGAGCCCCCCTGCCAGCAGGGAAAGGCCGAACAATGTCCAAGCAATACCTGTACCCCAATAGAGAAAATATTGGGTTAAAACATTATCAAAAAAGAGCTGGGAAAGGGCGGGGGCAACCCATCCCGGAAAAATCAATCCAAACCCGCACAATGAGATATATAAAAGAGGGCCTCTTACCGATTTTGTGCGCTCTTTTAAATTGACCCAGATCTTATTCGGTCTTGGTGTCTTTGTAAAAACTTCTTGAGGTGTAAAGCAAAGGACAACACCTGTATATTTCGCTTCAAAATCCTCGTAAGACGTTGCCCGTGGGCCAGAGGCAGGATCGTTGAGATAGACCTTACTCTTGCTAAATCCCTCGACTACGAGGTAATGGTTAAATCCCCAAAAAACGATGCAAGGTAAATCCAGCTGGCGCAATTCATCTAAGTCTGCCTTGCAGCCTCGAGCCTCCAATTGATACAGCTTGGCCGCCTTAATGATATTGATCGCCTTGCTTCCATCCCGACTGACTCCACATCGCAATCGTAATTCTTCTAAGGGGACATATTTCCCGTAATAACCTAAGATGATCGCCAAAGCCGCAGCCCCACATTCGGCTGACTCCATTTGGATGACGGTCGGAGTGGGTTTTCTGTTGGTCCTCCATGACATCCACTTCATTGGGCAATCCCATCTTGCAGCTTCGTGGGCATAACATCTGGGTTAACAGGCTCCCCTTTCTCCTTGTTCCTAGATAGAAAAGGGAGTAAATAGGAGATGGGAGAGCTCTCTCCAAGAATAATTTTCGCCTCAACAACTGTCCCAGCACGCACAAAATGAGGAGGACCCTTGGCTGTTGTCCAACTATAACCTGAAAAAGTCTGAGGATCTTTGTGAGGACGAATGACGACTCGTATGACAGTCGGAACTCCCTCCTTCATAAAATTGATGATCTGAGGATTGCGAATCCTCCGGAGAAGAGCTCTGTCAGAAGAGGGAAATTCGGTGGTTTCAATGACTATTCCTCTTAGATAGCCATATAATTGTGTACTTACATTATGAAGAGCTATTTGCGCCTCCATCCCTACCTCGATTTTTTGTCCTTCGTCGACCGAGAAAAACGTAGAGAAGAAATGAGATTCATCCGCTTCCAAAGGATATTTAACCCAAGCCAAAATATCTCCCGCATTCACCCAATCTCCTTGCTCATAAAAAGTTTCGAGAATCTGGCCACTTGCGGAGCTATATACATTGAGGGCGAATTGTTGTTGCATCAATCTCTGAAATTCTTGCTCAGTGTCGATTCTACTCATTTCAATCAAGGAGATGATTTCTGTCGAAGATAGCCCTTTTAATTTCAACCGAAGGCCCGTATACAATGCCTCTTGATCTCGTAAAAGTAACTCTTGTGCGTCACTTTTCTCTGAATTCAACGGGGCCACTACGTTTAACTGTGTTGCGATCTCCAATTGCTTTTCTGCGATGAGATCGAAAAGCTTTTCTACAGCATCCAAACCATGCTGCTGAACACTCTGCAACAACAGCTCAAAAGCGTCGACTCTTGCTTGCGCTATTTTGAGCTGAAGTTCTAGAACTGGATCGGAGAGCTTCGAGATCAAAGTATCTGGCATCACCCAATCTCCCACTTCTGGAGGAAAACTTGTCACTGTGCCGCTTTGAGAAGTGCATATATTAAAAGTGCCCCTGTCCGTCATCGTAATTCCAGACCCCATGACCAACACAGGCAAGGTGCCAACAATCGACCAAACCAGCACACCGACGATCAGAGCCAATAATGAAATGAGCGCAATCCAGCCCTTGGAGGTGATGACGACAACCAAGCTGTCGATTTGTTCTGAAAAAGTGTGACCCTGAAAAGTTTTGTCCTGGAATCGCTCTTTTCCCGCAGGTTCTTTTTCAGTCATAAGTTCAGTAATCGTAAGAGACAGAGGCGACTACCCCTTTACATCACACTATGCGTCTGGTTTTTTTTTTACAATCTCCGATACAATGATATGTCAATGCATATAAAGTCTTCCTATGACAGACCAAGATTTAGCCAAGCAAGCGGCCGCACAATTTGCCCTCACATGGGTCCAGCCCCATATGATCCTAGGACTTGGTTCCGGCTCTACTATAGGGGCATTCATCCGGAAGCTCGGCCCCCTTTGTCGCCAGGGTCTACCGATTCGGGCTGTCGCCAGTTCAGTATCTTCCCAAACATTGGCAGAACAAGAAGGCATCGTGGTTGAACCTTTAGAAACTGTCCACACCATCGACTTAACTGTCGATGGCGCAGACGCCATCGACACTCAATTCCAAGTGATCAAAGGAAAAGGAGGCGCCCACACGAGAGAAAAAATCCTAGCCAGGGCCAGCCGATCTTGGCTTCTCTTAATCGACCCGACAAAGCAAGTCGAAGATCTCAGCCACACCCCCGTCCCCGTTGAAATCTTGCCGTTCGGTTCCCACATCGCAGCCAACGCAATCCAATCTCTCGGATTCCATTACACATGGCGAAGACAACAAAATCAGACCTTGTACATCACCGACAACCAAAATTATCTGCTCGATCTTTCCCCTCCCCTACCTCACCCCATAGACAAAATTGATCCTCTGATAAGGTCAATACCTGGGGTGATTTCAACAGGTATTTTCCTCTCGTTTCACCCCACGGTTGCCGTAGGTTTTCCTAATGGGACTTGCACGATCCTTTTAAAAGACCCATAGAATTTTGTAGCTGTTCGACAAGAAACTTAAATCGTTGAAGAGCCATCTCAATAGATCCCCGTTCTTTCATATTGACTCCAGCCTTAGAAAGAGTTTCAAGAGGACCTTGAGAATCGCCCGATTTCAAAAACCCAAGATAGGCCTCTCTCCCCTGATCTGACGAAAGAGCTGTCTTTACAAGAGCATAAGCTGCACTCATGCCCGTCGCATACTGATAGACATAAAAAGGGGTGTAAAAGTGGGGAATCCTCGCCCACTCCATCGAAAGCTCTTCGCTGCAAGCAAGATCAGGGCCATAATAGGCCTGGTTGAGGGTCGTGAAAGTCTCCTTCAAAAGCCCTGGGGTCAAGGGCCTCCCTTCTTCTGCCCACTCATACAGTTTCATTTCAAACTCGGCAAATAACGTTTGACGAAACAAGGTGTTGCGCAAGGATTCGAGCTCATGGTTGACAAGCCGCACCTTTTCCAACGGATCTTGAGCCAACCCTTGAAGATGGCGTAAAAGAAGCTGTTCATTGAATATTGAAGCTACCTCAGCAAGGAAAATCGGATATCCAGCATACGGGTAGGGCTGATGTCGTTTGGCGTACAAGCTATGCATACTGTGGCCCGCTTCATGAGCTAGCGTAAAGACCCCTTCGAGAGTCCCCTTGTAATTCATCAAAATAAATGGAAGTCCATCGTAAGCGGAACTAGAATAAGCACCTGACCTCTTCCTCAGATTCTCATAGCGATCGACCCATCTTTCTTCGTAGAGTCCCTTCCATAAAGCCTCCTGGTAAGCTGCTCCCAAAGG
>JAGVDZ010000160.1 GCA_020058465.1 Parachlamydiales bacterium
ATGCAAGACGACGAAAGGATAAAAGCCCACCCGTTCTTCTCTCTTCGCACTGCCCACAACATCCCGACAATGGAAAGGAATGCAGCACAAGGTAATAAGTAGAATGCAGGATATCTTTGCATCTGCAAGATCATATGAGGTTTCGTCTGCCAAGTAGCTACCGTCAAAGCAAGATACAAGGCGACAAACACACAAGCTGCTTTACCGATCCAGGCAGAGACTGTCTCGTAAGCTTCGCCCTTAGTTTTCATAGCCAAGTAGATTGTACCATGGAGTGCAAATAAGGATGTGGTCGTCACAGCTACTAGAAGAGAGTAAGGACGAAAAAAAGTGATAAAATCGGCGACCATTTCACCTTCTTGATCGATAGGAAGACCTTCAATTAAATTCCCCACAACAAGCCCTAACACCAAAGCCACTTGAATGCTTGCAATAGCAAAAACCACATCCCAAACACTTCTCCACAAGATCAGTGTCAGTTTACTGCGAAACTCGATGGCAACGGCTCTGAAAATGAGCCCTGCGATCAAAAACATCAAGAGAGTATACATCCCTGAGAAAAGAGTTGCATACGCACCAGGAAAGCCTGCAAACAGCCCCCCGATCACGATGACAATCCATACCTCATTCCCATCCCAGACAGGTCCAATGGCATTTAAAAAAATTCTCCTTTCTTGATCATTCCTAGCTAGAAGGTGGAGCGCCCCCACTCCTAAATCAAATCCATCCAAAATAGCGTACATCAACGTGGCAAGAGAAAGGACCCCATACCAAAGACTCTCTTCAATCATCTCTTTATCCCAATATATGAATGTTTTAGTATGGATCTCTGTATAAAGGAGATAAATTCTCATCAGGACCTTCTTTGATCTTACGATCCAACAAAAATACAAACAAAATAAACAAAAGAAGATAGATGAAAGAAAACATCCAAATCGACCCATTCACTTGATTCGGTGAAATTGTCGTCGACACCCCATCTTGGGTCCTCAAAAGGTGCCAAACAATCCAAGGTTGTCTTCCTACTTCAGCAGCCGCCCAACCTGCCTGCTGCGCTATGTGGGGCAGGGCTACTGAAATCACCAAAAGCCATAGGATCGATTTCTGCATCTTTAAGACACCTCTTGTGAGTTGCCAAAGGCCCAAGCCAGTGATCAAGATCATGACCCCCCAAAGACCGATCATAAGGTGATAGAATTGAAAAACCCAAGGGACATTTGGCCACTCTTCTTTAGGGATCTGATCGAGTCCCACGACAGGGGTTGTTCCATCTCGATATACCAAAAAACTTAACGCTTTAGGGATCTTCAAGCCCGATACAGACTGCGTCTCTGGATGCACCCGTCCAACGACGGTAAGAGGTGTCGACGGCTGGGTCTTGTAAATCCCTTCAAAAGCTGCAAATTTAGCTGGCTGGTAGTGGGCTACCAAACGAGCTGACCGATCTCCTGAAAATAGTTGCAGACAAAGGACCATACAAGAACACCCAATCCCTATCTTCAGAGAGGAAAAAGCCATGTCAATATGTCTTTTTTTGATAAGATAATAACTGCTGACGCTGACAATTAAAAAGGCCCCGGTTAACCAACACCCTAGAAGGACGTGAAACAGCCGATCGAAGCTCGAAGGGTTCCAAACCATCGCCCAAAAATCGGTGATGACAGCACGAGTCCCCATCACTCCACTCTCAAGTCGAAACCCAGCCGGCGTCTGCATCCAAGAGTTGGCTACAACAATCCAAACTGCACTAAAGTGGGCCCCTAGCATCACACAAATCGTGGATAGATAATGTAACCCAGGTGAAATACGATCCCACCCGAAGAGGAGCACTCCCAAAAAACCAGCCTCTAAAAAAAAGGCAAACATCCCTTCGGCTGCAAGAGCACTTCCAAACACGTCCCCAACAAAACGGGAATAGCGAGACCAGTTCGTCCCGAAAGCAAAGGTCTGCACAAGCCCTGTGGCCACACCCAAAGCAAAAGTAAGGGCAAAGATCTTGATCCAAAACTGAGTCATGACCTTGAAATGGGGCCTTTTCGTCCAAAGATAGAGTCCCTCCATCCAAACAAGAAGGAGACCCAACCCTATGCTCATTGGGGGGTAGAGATAGTGAAAACAAGTGTTGAGAGCAAACTGGACCCTCGACAGGGTTAGAACATCAGCCATAGAGGTGCCTGATTATTCATCAAATTTTACTTTTAGATCAAGAGTCGCTATGTAGAACAATCAATGGCTTATCCAACGATTGCTTCCTACATCCTTTGGCTCACCCTCCCCCCACTTTTATGTGCCGACCCTCTTTACGACGGGATTGACCTCGCTTGTCTTCATCTTGAAGAAGCGCAGTACCTAGCTCTTCGTCACAACCAAGGCTATCTTCTAGCCCAAGAACGATCCAATCTTGCCGAAGCCGAAGCCAACCACGCCCTATCTGCTTTTCTCCCCCACATTAGCTATCACACTGAGTGGCGAGCACTCACCAAACAAGAGTTTTTCCCAGATGTCTACAGGGGAGATGAAATCCCATCGCATTATGGTTATAAGAGCTCCTTGCAGCTCACACAGACTCTCTTTTCCCTCCCCTCACTCTATCGTCTTCAATCAGAAAGGAGGAAGGCAGAAGGACAATCCTTAGAACAAAAAAGATCTGCAGAAACCTTAAAATGGAAAGTGCAGACTATGTACCTACAGGTCTTGTTGGAATCCATGGAAGTAGCAATTGCAAAAGAGCATGTCGATTACATTCGCCAAGCTCTAGAACAAGAAGCTTCCAAAGTCTCTTTAGGATCAAGCCCGTTTTTGGATGCTGAATATGTCCAAGTCTCAAAAAACCAAGCCGTCTCAGCCTACTATCGAGCCCAGGCTATTTTTCAAACGACTCTTCACGAACTCATCTTTACCTTGGGCATCCCCCCCTCTTTGGCCCCTGCAGTCAAACTCGCCTCTTCAAAGTCGATTTTTGAAGCCTTGCCATCTCTGAAGGCTAAACTTCAACAAGCGATGCAAAAAATCAAAGACTCTTCATTCGACTGTCCCCTATTTTCTAGCCGAGAGCTTGCAGACTACCGGAACCAAGCTCTCAGCCACCGAGGGGACCTCCAAGCCCTACTCCACGAAATTCAAGCTGCCGGAGCCACTTTGAAAGAAGAGCAGGCCCAGTATTGGCCCAAAGTCCAAGCTTATGTCCGTTACGGCTATAATGACGACGACGTGGGAGCTTTATTCCAAAGACCCACGTCCCACCACTTGTCGGGAGGGATTGCCCTGTCATGGACCTTGTTCAGCGGCCTTTCTACCTACTACAAAGTCCAAGCATCCAAAGCCAATGTCAGAGCCCATGAACTTACAGCAGAGGCAACGGCCCACAACATTGAAACAGAAATCTACCGTCTCATCGCCCATATCCAACACGATCTTTTTGCCTATCTATCCGCCCTAGAACAAGTTCAAGTACTCCAACAAAAAGCAAAACAAACCCTAGAACAAATGCAACTCGGAAAAATCACACCTCTTACCTATAGACGCTCTACTGATGCTGTCTGTGAAGCTAAAAAACAAGAGCTTGCCTTCCAAAGAGCCCTTTTTACCCACTACTATCAACTTCTCGACACAACCAATGCAGTCCCCTCCTCAAAGTAACACCATTCGCGAGAAATAAATTCATAAATTTAACAAGAAGGCAGCATAAATTTTTGTGTCTGGAACGAGCGACCATTGCCGATAGGCAAGGCGCGAGTGAAGACCAAAAATTTGTTGCTAAGCCGACGCAGTTAAATATGAATTTA
>JAGVDZ010000056.1 GCA_020058465.1 Parachlamydiales bacterium
AGAAATAAATTCATATTTGAGCCCTGTGAAAGCCCTCTCATACGCTGACTGATTCGGGCCAATTTCGATATTCCTTAGACTTTTTTGAATTCCTGCCAAAAAGACAAACTAGAACTTGTTCGGATTCGAACAAGCTCCTATACTAGGTTCAATGAGTTCAAAACGAAATAGGAAGGTTTTCTCCCCTTCTAAATTCAAAAAAAAGTTACCCCCCCTCCCCCCTACACCATTCCCTAAAAATACACCGATCACGCAAGGCAAGTTGTCGGTACACCCTAGAGGCTTCGGATTCGTCCAGGTGCAAAAAGGGCCCGATGTCTTCGTCCCTAAATCCAGGATGAATGGAGCTATCGATGGGGATCTAGTCGAGCTTGCTGTTGATTCCCGTATTTCAGGTAAAGGTCCAGAAGGGGCGATTATTTCGATCCTAGAAAGGGGACGTTCCCACCTTGTGGCTACTGTCATTGAAACAACAGCTGTAGGAGCTTGGCTTTATTCCGCAATTCTAGGCCAGGAACAGCGCATCTTTGTTGCCTCCAATGAGTTAGAACTGTATGAAAGGGTGCTTGTCGTGATCACCAATTGGGATGGGACGGTCCAGGCCACCGTGAAAGAGCGCTTTGGGTCCATCGAAGATCCATCGATCGATATTGCATGTGTGACTCAAGAGCACCATATCTCGACTCTATTTCCTCTTGCCGCTATCGAGGAGGCTCAAAGCTTTCCTCTGCATATCCCAGAGTTAGAAAAACAACGTAGACGTGATTTGACTCACTTAGAATCTGTGACAATTGATCCAGATACTGCCAAAGACTTCGATGATGCCATCTCCTTGACTCAAGATGAACAGGGCCATTATCACTTAGGAGTTCATATTGCTGATGTAGCTCACTATGTCACTACAGGTTCTACTTTGGATCTCGAAGCTAAAGCGAGGTGTAATTCGGTCTACTTTCCTGGTTGTTGTATCCCGATGTTACCCGAAGCTCTTTCCAATGAACTTTGCAGTCTGAAACCTAATGTCGATCGTCTAACGCAATCCGTCCTTGTCGAATTTAGCCAAGAAGGAGAGGCCCTGCATGTTCAAATTGTCAGGAGCGTGATTCGAAGCCGTAAACGGTTGACTTACACAGAGGCCTTGGAAATCCTAGAGAACAGAGTTGCAAGCCCCCATGCACCGCTTCTTTACCGAATGAAAAAGCTCTGTTTTCTTCTTAAACAAAGAAGAATGGAGCGAGGCAGTATCGACTTTGCCATGACGGAACGGGTGATTCGAGTCGACGATCGAGGTGCACCCACTCACCTAGAAACGATCGAGTATGATATCACACATCAGATGATTGAAGAGTTTATGCTCAAAGCAAATGAACTTGTAGCTGCAAAATTGGACCAACAAAATATTTCTCTGATTTTTCGAGTGCACGAAGAGCCATCTGCAGATAATTTCCAGGACTTCTATAGTCTTGTCCGTATTTTGGGATTCACTCTCCCCAAATCTCCCGAAACAAAGGATCTCCAAGCTCTATTTCAAAAAGCAAAAGACTCTCCTTTTTTCCACCAATTGTCGGTCAGTTTTATCCGCAGCATGAAGCAAGCTCTCTACTCTCCGGAAAACATCGGTCACTATGGTCTTGCCCTGAGCCACTACTGTCATTTTACTAGTCCAATTCGTCGCTATACCGATCTCATCATTCAGCGTCTTTTATTCAATGAAATGGACCCTTCAACCGATATCGCTGCTGTAGCCTCAAGTTGCTCTGAAAAAGAAAGAAAGGCGATGCGCGCCGAGTCGCAAGCTGTCCTTTTAAAAAAACTTAGATTAGCTCGAAGCAAGCTCCAGTCGACTCCAGACCAAATCTATGAAGCGACCATCACGCGGGTCAAACCTTTCGCCTTGTTCTTTGACATCAAAGCATTGGATCTGGAGGGGTCGTTTCATGTTTCAGAACTCGGGGAAGACTATTTTGAGTACCACGCTCCCAGTGGATCTCTTCGAGGAGCTCGTACGGGAAAGACTTTTTCCTTGGGTCAAACCCTTTCGGTCAAGCTCGATCATGTTGACTTGATCTATCTCAAAAGTGATTGGTCCTCATCACTGGGCCTCTTGCGTAGCCAAAGCAAATAGAGAGCTGAGACCATAAAAATCCTCCGATCTATCTTTCAAACCGCGGGCTGTATAATATTTAAAAAATATGGAAAAAATGGAGGGCGGTGTTATACCATTCGCGAGAAATACATTCATAAATTTAACAAGAAGGAAGCATAAATTTTTATATCTGGAACGAGCGACCATTGCCGATAGGCAAGGCGCGAGTGAAGACCAAAAATTTGTTGCTAAGCCGACGCAGTTAAATATCAATTTATTTCTCACGAATGGTATTATAACGGTCCAACCTCATTTCAACCCCAAAATGGAGTACCATGAATTCTATCGATTCTGGGCGCAGCCCTCTGCCACTCGGGCAATGGGTCATTTTTACTAAAGAACATGAGTCCCTTGTTACAGAAATCACTGGCCCACTTAAGACAATCACGCGTACCGTTGTGAACATGAGTGATTGGTACTGCCTTATGAATACTCAAGGGCAATTAGTTGACTATTCCTCAAGAATATCTAGGGTTGGGCTTGTGGATCTGCCTCAGGATTATACTGTAACAGTGTTATCTGCAGACGAGGTCACTCAAAGATTAGGTGACAAAATCAACTTTTTGCAAAACATCTTCTCAACACATTTAGGGAATCTTACTCGAGAAGATCGACTTCGAGAGAGATTCCATTCTCAAGATAGGTCTAGAGAGGATGAGCGGGCATTTTTGCACAAACATTGCTAGGGGACGTCT
>JAGVDZ010000142.1 GCA_020058465.1 Parachlamydiales bacterium
ATCCAGTGTAACAAGTAGAATGTCTCCCGTTCTTGGAACCAGATCTTGATTGGAGGTAGTATATGGCTAGTGTCAAGGGTACGAGTGATAAAGATGATATCGATATCTTAAACTATCGACAGTTTCCGACAGAACTATCCATGCCGCCTAGAGCCGACGATATCGACAAGTTGGGTCAAAATCTGGTATCGGGACAGGATTTTTCCATCCATCATCCCCAAGATCCGATGGTCGCAACTCATCGTCTTCCGAAACTCACTTCTTTGGCTCATCTTGCCAAACAAGCAGGTATTGTGCCCCCCACTTCGAGTGGTGAGGATGAGCTCACCATCTTGCCAATCGAAGACGATCCTTTGCCTTCTGATCCCCAGGTTTTGGGCGAAGACCCCTTCGATCCGATCTTCTCCGAAGGCCTCTTACCTCTATCTGAAGAGACCTCTTCCGAGGAAGTCGCCCTTTCTGAAGAGGATTCTTCCTATATTGATGAGTTCTACGATCTAGTCAATCGAGTGCTCGTGCTCTTGCAGGAAATGACGTCCCAAAAAAAGGGGAAGGCTGAAAAAACCAAGGATGATTACAAGGATAAGGTGGAGAAGGCGGCTGATGGATTTCGTACCCTTGGCAATCGCGGTCTTTACAGCACCTTTGTCTCTTTTGTACCGATGCTCCTTTCGATGACCCCCGTTGGGACCCAAATCCCTCTATTGGGCAAATTTGGCAACTCAGACAAGCAGGTGCTCGAATTTTTATCCAAGCAGGGGGATACTGTCAAAGGGGCTGCCACCGCTCCTGTCCAGTACCAACAAAGAATCTTAGAGGGACTTGCCTCCGTCTTACAAAATGAGATCATGAATCTGGGCAACGAGCAGTCTGATCCAAACATCAAACAGGCCTTAAGCGATATCCAGCAGATGCTGGCTCGCCTTCAACAGGCCGCCATTTTGAGAGGATAGGCTTCCTCTGGCTCATTTTGAGTACATTCTATCGAATATCGCAAATAACTTCGACTTTGAGTGTGTTAAAGCTGCCAAAATTGCAGCACTTTTACACGGCTCACATTCGGAGTTGCTTGTGATATTTGGTATTATTCTTTGGGTTTGCTATATAGGGAATTTCTGGGGGTGGCCTATCCCTGCAGGTTCCTTATGATCATCGCCCTACGAAAACAGAGTGCTCGCGTCCTTTCCATGGTGGGGGAATACTCTCTTCTTTTCTTGAGAGTTGCCAAGTCAATCGTAGTGAAGCCCCCCTCCTGGAGGCTTCTTCGCGAGCAACTCTTCCACATTGGAGTCATGTCGTTTTCGGTTGTCGCAATCACGGGATTTACAACCGGCTTTGTATTAGCCGCCCAATCATTTTATCAGCTTGGAGAAAAGGGGCTGGCCGGCATGACAGGGGCCATGGTGGGTAAATCCATGATTGCTGAACTCGGTCCTATCCTCACGGCCCTCATGGTCACGGGGAGAGTTGGCGCCTCGATGTGCGCAGAACTCGGGACCATGCGGGTGACAGAACAAATTGATGCCCTGCGCTCCATGGCTGTCCACCCCTACTCTTATCTCGTCGCGCCCCGAGTCGTGGCAGGAATCTTGATGATTCCCCTTTTGACACTCTTTAGCGTTGCTATGGGTATCTTTGGAGGCTATCTCATCGCCTCTTCACTATCTCAAATGACTCTGATTCAATATTTTACGCCTATGATGCGTCACGTATCGGCCTTCGACATCCTATCCTGTCTGATCAAGGCCTTTGTCTTCGGAATCCTCCTTGTCACCGTCTGTTGCTATAAGGGAATGACAACAACGGGGGGAGCTGCCGGTGTCGGCAAAGCGACAACCCAAAGTGTTGTGACAAGCTACATTCTCATTCTTGTCTCCGATTTTCTTTTGACACTTGGACTTCACTCCCTTCACCAACACTTGCGCTATGGCTGGATACAACCTTGATTCGGATTCGTAACCTCTGGAAACGCTACGGCTCTCGTGAAGTCTTGAAAGGGCTTTCTCTCGACGTCTCTCAGGGAGAGATTTTTGTCATTTTAGGACGCTCTGGTGTAGGCAAAAGTGTTCTTTTACGTCACATTTTAGGACTGGAAACACCCGATGCAGGATCAATCCAGATCGGAAGGATTGATCTTACCTCTTGTTCTGAAGAAGATAAGCTGTCTCTTACGAAAAATATGGGCATGTTATTCCAAGGATCGGCCCTTTTTGATTCGATGACTGTGGGAGACAATACTGCCTTTTATCTGACGCAACATCCAAATCCATTGACACAAAGCCCCTTTTCCAAGGGAGAGATTCAAGATCGAGTCGACAAAGCACTCGATATGGTCGGACTGAGCGGCACCAAGAATCTTCTCCCCTCTGACTTATCGGGGGGGATGAGGAAAAGGGCCGCCCTTTCCCGATTGATCGTCTACCGTCCCTCAATTTTACTCTACGACGAACCTACGACAGGCCTCGATCCAATGACATCGCAACAAATCACCGATCTTATCATCGCAACACAGCAAGAACTGCAAGGGACCTCCATCGTTGTGACCCACGATCTACAGTCTGCCATCGCCATGGCCGACCGATTGGCCCTTCACGATGAGGGAAGACTTGTCCATGTAGCCAATCCTGAACAATTTTTTGAAATTGATCATCCCATTATCTCATTTTTCAAATCTATTTCGAAGCGGAGCCTTGTTTCATGAAAGAGTCCACAAAAAATCTCTTAATCGGCCTTTTTGTCACCACAGGACTCTGTCTCGGCGTTGCCATGATGCTCTTTTTTAGCCCCAGTATTGGAGATCGGAAGCAAACGCTCCGAGTTCGGTTTACAAATATTGCAGGCATCGTCAAAGGAACCCGAGTGACCTTCGCTGGCAAACCAGTGGGCGAGGTCGTTGCCATCCAAGAATTATCCCGATCTCATGAAGAAGGATCCTCATCCAATGGATTCTTCCCTTTTGAGCTTACTTTGAAAATTGACTCTTCTGTTGAAGTCTATAGCCACGACGACATCTCGATCCGCACCACAGGTCTGATGGGAGAGCGCTCTGTCAACATCGCCCCCAAAGTGGTGTTGGATGCAACGACCCATTTAATCGATCAAGAAGAGCCCCTTTACGCCACATCTCACGATCCTTTGGATGCTATATTCACACAAGTCTCCAAGCTCGCCACACAAATGGAAGGGACTGTCCACCAACTGACCTTTTGGCTGCAAGCGTACGCCCCTCTTGTGGAAAATACACTGCATCTCACAAACCACAGTCTAACTTCTCTCGATGCGATCCTTACCAAAACAGACCAAAGCCCAGCATTCAGCCATCTCGAAGAGAGCTCTCGGTCCCTCAGTCGCATCTTAGATACGATCGATGCCAATGTCCACCAACACCACCTCATCCAAAATCTATCGTCCCTCACCGATTCTCTTCATAGCACAGCCATCCAATGTGAATCCCATGGGGTCACTGCATTGAAACATCTAGAGCAGCTTCTCTCACAGATCAACTCCGGGGAAGGAACCATCGGTAAGCTTTTGCAGTCAGACCACCTCTACTTAAGGTTGCATTCTTTGATCAGCAAAGGAGAAACCATCCTCCACGACATCAACCACTATGGGCTTTTGTTCCAGTACGATAAAAAATGGCAACGAGCCCGAACTAAGAAGGCCAACTTACTGAAAGATCTCGAGTCTCCCCTTGAATTCCAAGCCTTCTTTCAAACAGAGATCGATGGGATCACCACCTCGCTCGGCCGACTGACAGAGCTACTCCATCGAGGCTCCAACCTATCTCTTTCAAAAGAACCCTCAGCCCGACGAGATTATCATAAGCAGTTTGCGCAATTAATGCGTAAAGTCGAAGAGCTTGCTTGCTCTGTTAAACTCTATAATGAAGAGCTATCTCAATCCCTTGCTGAAGAAGTCGAAGACGATGCCCAACAATAATTCTAATACCAAATGTCAAGCACTAGAAGACCAGTTGCTTCGGAATAGATCTTGTAGATTTTCCATCTCTAAAGATAGGCAGGCTTCCAACGCCTTCAAACACCGTCCTGCCACTTCTTCGTGAACCAATCTTTCTCTTTGTAAAAGCACTTCCGAGTAAAGGAGCCAACGAATATAATCTTTGGAAGGCTGATCTTGCAGTTTTTTTCCATCCAGACTGCATAAGATGCCATATAAAAGAGCCCCTTGTGCTGCACCAAAGTCAAGACCATCTTTACATGTAAAACTCATGGAAGTTGCCTCCGTCAACTCGAGTGCCTTCATGATCCAAAATAGATCATAGAGAGAGATCAGGCTTTGTCTGGCCTCTAGAGAAACTTTAGCACTACCCTGATACAGGACCTGGTGGAGCCTATCTAATAAAGCAAGACTCCAGGCCACCCTCTTACCCACTTCGACGACAAAGGAACAAGATCCCCTTTCCTTCAGAATCCACTCTTCAAACTGAGCCCTAAACGCTTTCCAATCGTCTAATTTTGCAAAGGCGCCGGACTGATCATAGAACGGCCCCCCAAGTCGCATGGTGACCACCGAAAGCTGCGGGCTTACCTCAGCCTTCTTAGGCAGAGACTCTAACAGCTGACAGCGGGCCTCATCCAGCCAATAAGCCTCTCTTGTCAATAGCACCAAAAGATGCCGTTTCCGTTGTTCTTGTAAAGCACTTAAAAACCCTCGAAACTCTTCGACTAAATAAGCTTTATGAATCTCTTCTTGGTGTGTTGGCGAAGGAAGATGGAGACAAGCCACCTTGTCTTCCCCTCGATGGATCGTAAAACGGTGCATCGGAAAGTTCCCTTGGCCTATCGGGTCAAAACAGGCAACATCCCCCATGTCTCTCAATAGATCTAATGTTTTGAATAAAGGACCATTGGGGAAATGAGCTAAAAATTGACGAAGACATTGATCTTCATCAATGTAACTTATCGTTTTAGGTCTACCGATGGCCTCCTTTCCTTTCCGAATCGTCCGATGGATCAACCCGATCATCTCCTGCTTAATCCCACCTTTACGATGAAAAAGGGCATAACACAACTGATGAGCCAGGTCTAAACTTGTATGGGCTTCTTGATCAGAAGGATCATGGCTATAGGTCATCCAATGCAAATACTCCGACGAAACTAAGGCTTGCCGTAAAAAAGAGACACAGTCGAAGTAGTAATCTAAGCACGTTTTTCCAGAGGTATGATTGACCCAGTGGTGAGGATTAGCCGCTAGATATAGAGCCATGACACACGAGCTTAGATGTGTTGTCAC
>JAGVDZ010000067.1 GCA_020058465.1 Parachlamydiales bacterium
AAACAGGATATCCTCTAGCAACAGTAGTTTAAAATTTATTTTTTAATGGTCAGTGCCCTGCCTTTTACCCACAATTATAGGCCATTGGGCTGCGTGGATGATGAAAGAGCCCCGCGCCATCTGCACTCTTGTACAAATGTAGACAGGACCTGTCTTGCTGAAATAGTCCAGGGCCAAAGCTTTCTCGGGCACCATGCTGGCGCCAAGACTTTCGTCGCCGGATACCAACCTGGCTGCCAGTGTTGTAGGAGGTCAAAACAAGGTCCTATCACAAGAGTGGGGAGATAGAGGGCAGAGGCAAGATGTGCGAGCCCTGAATCGTTGCCAATCAGCCCCCCCGACATACCGACAAATAAGACAAGCTCTTCAAGAGAAGAAAAAAGAGGGGAAGGCCAACTTCTTCTTTCCGAAGGAGAGACTGCAAACACAGGTTCCAAGCCCCTCTTCTCTAACAAAGATGCCAACTTATAAAAGCCATTGGTATGCCAATTTTTAACCGGATCACTGCTGGTAGGATGGATCACCACTCGATTTGGAAATTGGCGATAAGAAGAGCTGATCTTGGATACAATGCCTAAGTCAGAGGAGTATCCATCAAAAAATTGAAGACTTGCCCGATGTACATTATGTAAAATTGGCTCTTCAAAGCGCGCTACAAAATCGAATTTTGGCCTTAAGGGACCATGTTTTTGAGGATGGTAAGTGCTAAAAAAACGGTATACTCTTGGGTGTTTCAAATGGATTGTCTCTGCCCACTTGGAATTATCGTGCTGGATGAAAATCGCATCAAACCGCTCAAAATCACTCAATGCCAGGCAAGCCCCTGGTTCAATCCACCGCCCCATGTTGACCAAGTGTGACGAGAATGTGACAGCATCCACTTTCTGAGATCGAAGATATGTCGTAATCGTATGGAAAATTAAAGCATCTCCAATACCTCGTGATGGGACAACTGCGATTGATCGGAATCTAAAGTCCATACATCCGTTCAAATAAAGGAGAGTAGGGAGTGTATTCTGGATGTACGCCAGATAGGACTGCCTGACCTCGACCCCATGAACAAGCCACCACCGCAGCTTGTTGGTAAGTCTGATAGTAGCTCCATACATCAACCGATTCTCGTTCAACATTGAGAAACATGCATCCCCCATTATAGTATGCTGAAATCCATCGCGGTTGCGTACCTCGATCTTGCCAAGAAATTGAAACGTACCTTGCCCCTTCTTCGCTATCGTAGATAAAGGGACCGAATAAGGGGCCGACAGCTTCCCCAGGAAAGAATCCAAGCTCCCTTAGCGCCACAACCTCCAGAAGACCTCCTTGATCAAATACAACTCGAGAGGCTCCATAATACCCCCCTGCACAAATACCAATATAACATCCTCCTTCCCAAACAAACTGAGAAATCATCCGATTCTTCTCCCCTCTGAGAGCCCGATCGTAGAAAATATCTCTTCCTCCTGGAAGGATCAGTGTGTCTTGGGGAGTCAATCGATGGATCTCATGGGGACCCATCAATCGGTACGTCAGTTGTCTCTCTAAGAGCGCAGCGCATAAGACCGAAAAAGAAGATAAAGCTACCCCCTCGCCAGCGTAGAGATAGATCACACCCCCACCGACGCTATCAAGGCCACTTGCCTTGGACAAGGTCCCGACCTTTCTCTATATTTCCGATCCCGTTGACGTGCCGCGATTAACAGTCGATCGATTAACTTCGGCAATGTCCATCCAATTGATTGGAACGCTTTGGGATAAGCACTGATCGGAGTACATCCAGGAATCGGGTTGATCTCATTAAACCAATAAGCACCTTGCCGATCTAAGAAAAAATCAACACGGGAGAGCCCTTGGCACCCTAAAGCTTCGTAAACTTGGATCGCAAGCTTCCGTCCTAAAGCCTCTTGGTCTGGTGTTAAAGAAGCAGGGACTTGTATCGAAAATCCTTGCTCTCCATATTTTTTATCATAGTCATAGAAGGCCCCATCGTTGAGGATCTCGACCGCAGCGCCTACCTCAATAAAGTCATTACCAAGAAGGGAGTACTCAATCTGACGTCCTTCTATATGGGTCTCAATAATCACCCGATCATCCATAGAAAAAGCAAGAGCCAAAGCTTCTCTAAGGTCCCCCTCCCCCTCCACCTCTGTGACCCCCAGACTCGACCCTAAATGAACAGGCTTAACCCAACATGGATACCCCAATCGAACAGCCACTTCTTCTTGGATCTTTGTCAAATTCGATATCCATTGAAAGGCCCTCATCTCCACGAACGGAACGATAGGGACAGAGGCAAAGGAGGCTACTTTTTTCGCCCAGCTTTTATCCATACAAATGGCCGAAGAAGCATAACTACATCCGGTGTAAGGGATATTCAACGTCTCTAAAAAGCCTTGGACCATCCCATCTTCTCCAAAGGGGCCATGCATGACAGGAACAACTACGTCGTACGTCAAAAGCTTTTCAACGATGGCAGAGGCGGCCATCGGCTTTTGATCCACATTGAGCCAGCCACCCGTCTCTGTGATCTCATAATCGTCGACATCATAAAGAGCCGGATCAAAGTGAGGTCGAATTCCTTCTTTAGACACCACAGAAATGTCCCTTTCAGGGGACCTGCCCCCACTTAAGAGAGCAATCTTCCAACGGCGAGGTTGTACAAGCGAAAGACTATCGACACGAAGAGCTTTGGCCATACTCTGAGGTAGATTACCAGCACTTAGGGTAATCAAAATGTCGTGAGGTTCTAAGAATTGTTCTATATGAAGAGCTAGATTAGTGACTCTCTTCGCCCGTCTTGGCCAACGCCTCAACATCTCTTCTTCAAACTGCATCGCTAACCTTGGGTCAGGTGTCTCGCCGGCTGCATAGACCTCGGTGATCCAAATCTGATCAGCCTCTTCAAAGCTTTCGAGAAACTGAAGAAAAAGGTGACGGAGACGACTGTAGCGATGAGGCTGAAAGATCGCGATCACTCTCGCCTCTTTCACTTGCTCACGGAGGGCTCCCAGCGTCGCTTGGATCTCTGTAGGGTGGTGAGCATAATCATCAAACCATGTCCAAAAAGGGGTTTGAGCCCTCAGCTCTAAACGTCTTTGCACACCCTGAAATGTCTTCAGACTCTCTCGCATCGACTCTAAGTTAAGACCTATCACTTGGCCAAGCAATAAAGCAGCTGTCGCATTCAGGGCAACATGACGTCCAGGTTTAGGAACCCAGAGATCCTCCATCCGCCAAGGATCTCCGACAAGGTCAAACAAAGCCCCACCTTGATGAGGTCGATATCGCTCGAGTCGATACTGTGCATGAAGGCTCCACCCATATGAAGGACCCTTTAAATGAAATTTCCGAAGACACGGATCATCAGCACACCAAACAATATGGTCAGGAGCGATTGAAGAATGGTGAATCCAATCGGAGAGCCCCTTTTCAAGGGCCTCTAAAGAACCCCAGTAGTCCAAGTGATCTGGTTCTAGGTTCGTCAAAATCAATCCAAAAGGGTTGAAATTACGAAACGAACCATCACTTTCATCAGCTTCAGCCACGAAAAAGGGTCCTTGCCCCCAATGAGCATTGACCCGTGTCTGGCCACAAATGCCCCCAAGAGCCATCGAAGGACTCCAACCTGCCTCTCGAAGGAGATGCGCTAAGTAAGCAGTGGTCGTCGTCTTTCCATGAGTCCCTGTGACGAAAAGGCCTCGGTAAGGACTCATAAGCTCAGCCAAACAGCGGGCACGATGCCAGATCGTACATCCTTGATCAAGCGCCTTTTGATATTCCACATGCTCTTTTGCAACAGCGGAGCTATACACAACGTGGGTGGCTTTGCCCACGTGGTCCGGCTGGTGTCCCTCCGCAACATGAACACCTAATTCTTCAAGCGCTGAGGTCAAGGGGGTCTTATATAGGTCACTCCCCTGAACCCGACCATGTCGCTCGACTAGAAGGCGAGCCAAGGCACTCATGCCAATGCCGCCAATGCCGATCAAATGATAGAGACTGTCTTGTTTCTTCATATATTCATCTCAGTTGAATGATCCTCCTCAAAATAGGCGTCAATCAACGTACACATTGAAGTGCGCCTTGGAAAAAGGCGATAGTCTCGCAAAGAGTCTCGATAAAAAGAACTCCTTTGAAAGAGCTTTTCAAGCTCGAATAAAAGCCGTTGTGGCGTAAGCTCTGCTTGTAAAATGCACCTCCCCCCTTGAATCGTCTCTTGCATATAGCGAGCATTCAACTCTTGATGCCCCTGAACAGCGAAGGGATAGGGGACCAAACAAGAGGGCATTTCATATGTGATTAGCTCCGCTAATGTGGATGCCCCAGCTCGTGCTAACACACCGTCAGACGCTCGATATAAAAGATGCATTTGGTCTGAAAAGTGGGTCACATGACTTCGAATTTGATAAGATGGAAGTGTCTGAAAAGGGCCCGCTATATGAATGATTTGTTCTACACCTATCGATGGAAGACGCTCCTGCACCTGGGGCACTAGATCGTTGAACATACGGGCCCCTTGCGACCCACCTATCACGAGGAGCGTTTTTTTGTCAGGATCCAGTCCCAAAGCTTTCCTGGCCTCTCTAGGGGACATGGGTGTGGGCTCTGGTAGCCAAGGAAGAAGAGAGACGAGCACACCCTTATTCTTCGTCGCCTGGACAGGGAACTGCATGGCAATTTGAGAGGCTACTGGAGCAAAAAGACGGTTCACCCTACC
>JAGVDZ010000170.1 GCA_020058465.1 Parachlamydiales bacterium
GGGTAAAGAATGTAGGGAGCTCTATCCTGGGCTGATTGAGAACGTAGGTGTCCGTCGTAAAAAACGAAGAGACAAACTTCCGTGCAGTATCAACATTCGAAAATGAGACGTCGATGGGTTGCAACAGTCCTTGATTTTCAACGACGGTCGCACTTAAGTCCACAGTTGAGATGAATGGTTGAATCTGGTCGGACAATGTGGCATGACCGTTGTCTTTGAGCCATTGATGGAGTCGGCTCAGTCGAGATATTCCAAGGGGATCAAGCCACGATCGATAAGTGGGAAGAGTCGTTGAGCTTGGGAAATGCTCTAGAAGGGGGTAGTAGGGGTCTAAGATCTCGGTCAGCATATCTATTGAGCTGACACTAAGAGAAAATAACGTTCCCAAAAGTGTGGTATTGGAGGGGTCGGCGCTCTCGAGAGGAGGGGACGGAGGTTCTATCGAAGCAGGAGTGGGTGAAACAACCTCTTGTTGAGAAGAACACCGCTCTAGGCTCTTTGAACAAAGTAGCTCTAACGTTGTTTGTACGATACTTTCCAAAATGAGTTGTCCATCGCCCACATTTAAAAGCTGTGTTTGTGTCACATCGAGGGAATCAATAAGCTTTTTTAAGATGTCGAATGACAGATTGTTCAATTCAGCGAGAGGGTCTTGAACTTGTTGAAGTGGTGTTAGAAGCTCAGTTAGAGATGAGTTGGACGTCCTTAATGATTTTATGAGTTTCCCGAGCTCCCTTTGGGAGACGATAGTGGGCTCCTTAGATAAGGAAGGAGGCTCTGTTTCCAGGGGTAAGCGGGGAGGTTCGTCTAAGGAAAGAGATGGCTGATGTGGGCTACTATCGAGTGGTGGTTGTAGAGTTGAGATCTCGGGCGGCACAGTGGGTGCCTTTGTCTGGTGGTTCGGTGGTGAAGCCGTCTGGTTGGCAAGAGGGGGGTTCTCATTCGATCCAACAGGTGGGGGAGATACTAGGGAGCTTACTTTAGTGGTAGTCGAAGAGATCTCTGAAGAAGGGGCCATGGTGACTTTTCTATAGATGAAAAGACCTACGTTATAGGCGACGAAGAGAGGATTTTTGATCAGAATCTCTACAGCGAGGATGATGATGGCGGGGATGATTGCCAGGAACGAGAGCTTACGGAATGAAGAAGCAAGCGCGTTACACCCCTTCTGCAGGCGACCATCCGGATTTAAGAAAATAGGCTTGTCTTCAAAAAAACTTTCAGTCCACTGAATCCCAGGTCTATAGTAACAAACTTGTGAAGAATTCATACAGCTTCGCCCCGCGTAGGTTTGATTTAGTCCGGCATTCTAAGAAAAACTTTTCTTTTTTTAAAAGAAAAAACAGAGAATACGACAGCTCGTATACACAAATGATTTGTGTATACCACGGTTATGCAGTAGGGGGGGTGGGAAGAAGAGAAGCTGCGTGGGCATCGAGAATCCAAAGTGCGGGTGTTTGGGTTGTGCCGATACGGCTGGCAGGATAGGGGGAGTTGATAGGGGCTTCAAGCACTTTTGGAACGATCTCTTTTTTCGAAGAACCAAGAGCGTACATAACGAGACTTCGACTATGTTCAATACCTTTGAACGTGAGGGTCAGTCGGTATGCTTGCAACATGGGAACAAAGTTACAGACCACCCACCTGGTATCGCAAACGAGGGCTTCTGTATTGGGAAATAAGGAAGCTGTATGGCCATCTTCTCCGACGCCGAGCATAACGAGATCAAAGAGGTTCTGGCTTGTGTGGTGTCGAATGAGCTCTTCGTAGGAGATAGCTTCTTGCTCAAGAGGGGCCTCTCCCTGCATCCGAATAATTTGAGCAGGGGGGATGGGAAGATGTTGGAAAGCAGCCTCCATAGCCATCTTGTAGTTGCTGTCGGGGTGAGTTGGAGGCACGGCCCTTTCATCGCCCCAAAAAAGATAGATTTTGGACCAAGGGACATCGGGTTCCAAAGCTAAGGCCTGGTAGATAGCTTTGGGGGTAGTGCCTCCTGAAAGGGCTACACAAAAACGGCCCCTTTGTTGAATGGCCCGTTTAGCTTGGTGGACCCAGTGTTGGGCTGCGAACTTGATGGCATCGTCTTTGGTGTCGAGAATAATGTAGTGGCGACGTTGATCCCATACTTGGATATATTGCATGTTATACCGAACGTAAAAATTAAAGGGTTCTCCAATTCCGTTGGTCTTGGGCTAGGAGTGCATCCGCTTCTTGAGGACCCCAGGAACCAGCAGGGTATGTAGGCATAGGGCTCGTGGGGTGGGCCTGCCAGTGATCGAGGATGGGGGTGAAAAGGCGCCACGACTCGGCGACTTCATCGAACCTTGCAAAGAGGGTATTGTCGCTGAGCATACAGTCCCAAATTAAGCGCTCATAGGCTTCAATGGTGGTAGCTCCAAAGTAGGTGCCATAGCGAAAATCCATTTTGACCGGTTGAATTGGACTACTAGGTCCTGGTACCTTGCAGTGGATGGTTAAAGAGATTCCTTCGTCGGGTTGGATTCGGATATCCAGAATATTGGGTTGTTGGGTAGGGGTGATCTGTTGAAACAAAACGCCGGGTGCTTTCTTGAAGACGATGGCAATTTCTGTCGAACGTTTGGGGAGCCGTTTACCAGCTCTCAGGTAGAAGGGGACCTCAGACCATCGCCAATTATCGATGAAAAGACGAAGGGCGATAAACGTCTCTGCTCTTGAATGAGGATTTACATCGAGCTCTTCCCGGTAGCCGATGCAGCGCTCGGAGGCTGCATACTGTCCACGGACGACGTGTTGTTCAAGATCTTGGGGTGAAAAGGGGCGGATGGAGCGAAGCACTTTGACTTTCTCATCGTGAATCGACTGGGCTTGTAGGTCACTCGGTGGTTCCATCGCCACGAGGGTCAACAGTTGCATCATGTGATTTTGAACAACATCTCGAAGGAGTCCTTCTTCTTCGAAAAAATGGCCCCGTGTTCCAATTCCAATATCTTCGGCGACAGTAATTTGGATGTGGTCGATATGTTTGGAATCCCATAACGACTCGAAGATGGAGTTTGCAAATCGAAAGACTAAAAGGTTTTGGACAGTCTCTTTACCTAGGTAATGGTCGATTCGATAAATTTGTTCTTCTTTGAGGTAGTGGGTGATAAAGGTCTGCAGTTCTTTGGCTGATCGAGCGTCGTGACCAAATGGCTTTTCAATGACCACTTTGGCTGTGTGGAGGTGGGATCGCTCTTCAAGGAGGTTTTGTTTGCCTAAATTTTCAATAATCGGAGGGAAATATTTGGGAGGTACGGATAGATAAAACAGATAGTTGAGGGGTGTTTGAGGAGAAGAGAGCTTGTGGAGTCTTTCTTTCAGACTTTTGTAACCTTCTGCAGATTCGAAAGGGGACTGATGATAGAAGATTGTTTCTGCAAAGGCATTCCAAAGGGGCTGATCTGTGGGTTTGGTCCTTGAAAAATCTTCAAGGGCCGACTGAATCTCTTGTCGAAAGTCAGCGTCACTTTGAGCTCGTCTTGCAAAGCCGATGACAAAAAAAGGTTTTGGCAGAAGTCCTTGGCGGAATAAGTTATAAAGAGCAGGGACTAACTTTCTCCGAGTTAGATCTCCTGTAGCCCCAAAGATGACAACAACGCAAGGGGAAGGAACACGACAATGGGGACTTTTCCGCATCAGAACACTCCCTGCCCTCTAAGCTAGCCTCTTTGATAGCCTTTTGTCAAGATAGGTTTGAAGTAGGAGGCTTGCTGCTGTGGCATCGGTGTGCTGAGCTCTTTGTTTTCTCGAAAGCCCAACTGTTTTCATCAGGCGCTCGGCTCCTTGGCTTGACAAGCGTTCATCGACGAGTTCTACAGGTAGATGAAAATGTTGTTCCAGCTGACTTGCAAATGTTTCCACAAGGCTTGCCATGGATCCTCGTTTGCCGCTGAGTAAAAGGGGGTAGCCGACGATGAAACGCTCGATTTGAGCAAGGCGATGGCCGAGGGCTTTTTCAATATTCAACAAGACAAGTTTCCCTCCAGGTACGGTAGTCAGAGGCAGAGCTATCTTCTGTTGGAAGTCGGAAACTGCAAGTCCGACCCTTTTGATCCCAAAGTCGATCGAAACGATCAGGGTCGGAGAGGTGTTCATGCGATGGTTGCGGTTGGACTGTTTTTCACACATGCGAAACGAATTAGATCTTCTGGGGTATCGATACCAAGCAAGGGTTCTTGTGTGATCCAAGTCTGAATCGTCTTACCCCGTTCTAGGACAGATAACTGTTCTAAGTCCTCTGTAAGGCTCAGTGGTGTTGGGGACGATAGTGTAACGAAATCCTCAAAAAAAGAGGGACGATAGCCGTAGATCCCAATATGGCCGTAACATGGCTTAGTTGAGGTCAACCCTCCATAGGGAATAGGGCTTCGGCTAAAGTAGAGAGCCTCCCCTTCTAGATTGCAGACACACTTGACGATGTGAGGACTATTGAAATCCTCTATAGTCCGAATGGGAGTGATTGGCGTCGCTACAATGGCTCTAGGGTGACATCGAAGGACATCGACCATCTCTTCAACTAGATTGGGGGAGACCAAAGGATGGTCTCCTTGGAGATTGATGAAGTAGGCAGCCTTTTTCCAAGATGGAAGTTGACAAAGAGCTTCAGCGATCCTTTCGGTACCACTTCGAGGTCGATTGGAGGTGAGGAGGACAGGGGCGCCAAAACGGGTGGCTTCTCGAGCAATTTCGAGATCAGATGTGGCAATATAGATCATGTCGATGCTGGAAGAGAGCTTAGCTTGTTCAAAGGTGTATTGTAAAATAGTCTTGCCAGCTACTTCTTGGAGAAGCTTAAAAGGAAACCTTCGACTTTGAAGTCTGGCGGGGATGAGACAGATCACTGACATAATTCTTTTGCCATGCTAAACTAGCCCCGCTTTCATGAGGAGAAAAAAATGTGGAACTCTTCTTTCCCATCCAGGTCTCAGCGACAGTTACCCTATCCTCTGGTACTACAGAATCTGAAAGGTGTGGCGTTTGTTGTCAGCCCTGGGGCTAGAAGGCTAGACCCGGCTCTCCAGCAGGTCTTTCCGAAAACAGCGCTGGGATCTACTTTTCAGGTTTCTCCATCGAC
>JAGVDZ010000083.1 GCA_020058465.1 Parachlamydiales bacterium
AAAAAATACTTGGGACATACCAATCCCGTCGTCTC
Source organism: Parachlamydiales bacterium (assembly GCA_020058465.1). GTDB lineage: Bacteria > Chlamydiota > Chlamydiia > Chlamydiales > SM23-39 > JAGVDZ01. The sequence goes on from JAGVDZ010000083.1 coordinate 36, forward strand.
CGCCGTTATCGAAGGTGGATTCCTCAAATCAACCAATTGGAAGAATCACTGCAGTCACTTTCTGATGAAGAACTTCCCAAAAAGACTTTGGAACTCAAACAACGCTATCGAGAAGGGACCCCTTTAGAAACCCTTCTACCTGAAGCTTTTGCCCTGGTAAAGAATGCTTGTCGACGCCTTTGCGGCACTGAAGTTCATGTATCTGGCTATGATCAAAAGTGGGATATGATCCCCTATGACGTCCAGCTGCTCGGCGGCATTGCCATGTTTGAAGGCTCGATCGCCGAAATGCAGACAGGAGAGGGCAAGACTTTGACTGCATCGCTGCCCTTATATCTCCACGCTATCACGGAAAAACCGGTCCATTTGGTGACAGTCAACGACTACCTAGCCAAACGAGACTGTGAATGGGTCGGTACCGTCTTTCGAAAGCTTGGTCTGACCACAGAAACTTTGACAAATGAGGTACCCCCCCATCTTCGAAAGAAGCTCTACGAAGCTGACATTGTCTACGGGACAGCTTCCGAATTTGGCTTCGATTATCTTAGGGATAATTCGACAGCTACCCATCGTCTCGAACAGGTACAAAGGGGCCACTACTTTGCCATGGTCGATGAAATCGACTCGATCTTAATCGATGAGGCAAGAACTCCGCTGATCATCTCAGGCCCTGTTCGCGAGAATAGACAGATGTATGATGTTCTCAAAGAGGGAGTTTCATATTTGGTGCGTCTTCAAAAAGAGCTCTGTCAAAAACTGGCTCTTGAGGCCAAAAAGCAACTTGAATCCATTGCCTCATCGTCCCTTTCTTCTAAAGAGCAAGCTAAAGAGCGGGACACCTTGTTCCAAAAGCTTTGGCTCGTCACCAAGGGAACACCCCGCAACAAGGTGCTGAAAAAAATCAAAGAAGATCCCGATCTTCGAGCCGAGCTTGAAACGTGGGAAACCTACTTTTTCGGCGAACAGCAAAGAGAAGAAAAGCAAAAGCTCCTGTCTACTCTCTACATGACTATCGATGAGAGAAATCACGAATACGAGTTGACCGACCTTGGCATCTCTTCTTGGGAAGAGCACCAGGGTAGCGATGCGGCTTATGATTTTGTCATGCTCGACCTAGGTCACGAATATGGACAAATCGATGCCGATACTGTATCGAGTACCTCTGAAAAGATCAAAGCTAAGCAGACGCTACAAGAAGAGGATGCTAAAAGAAAAGAGCGCTCTCACAACCTAAGACAACTGCTACGAGCTCATCTTCTGATGGAAAAAGATGTCGACTATATCGTCGATGGGGGCAAGATTATCATCATCGACGAGAATACAGGACGCCCCCAGCCAGGACGCCGTTTTTCAGACGGACTGCACCAAGCGATCGAAGCCAAAGAAGGGGTCAAAGTCCAAGGAGACACCCAAACCTACGCTACCATTACACTGCAAAATTACTTTCGTCTCTATGAAAAGCTCTCCGGCATGACGGGGACCGCTTTGACAGAAGCCTCTGAGTTCAAAGAAATCTACCGCCTCGAGGTCTTAGAGATTCCTACTCACCGCCCCTGCAAAAGAAAGGATTTCCACGATGAAATCTACATGACCGAGCGAGAAAAGTATGCAGCCATTTTACAAGAAATCAATACTCTCCATACCCAAGGAAGACCCATCTTAATCGGCACAGAGTCAGTTGAGGCGTCAGAAAAGCTTTCTCGTATTTTAAAGCAAAACCACCTAGAGCATACGATCTTAAACGCGAAAAATCACACCAAAGAAGCTGCCATCATCGCATCTGCAGGGCTGCATCAAGCCATCACGATTGCAACGAATATGGCAGGTAGAGGGACTGATATCAAATTAACCGATGAGGTCAAGGCCATTGGAGGACTTCACGTCATCGGCACATCCAGACACCATTCAAGAAGGATCGATCGGCAACTTCGAGGCCGCTCAGGTCGTCTCGGCGATCCAGGCTCATCCAAATTCTATGTCTCGTTTGAAGATCATCTGATGCGTCTTTTTGCTTCCCCCAGAATGACAGCTCTCCTACAGCGGTTTCGTCCCCCCGAAGGAGAACCCATTTCAGCTAAAATGCTTGATAAATCGATTGAGACTGCACAAAAACGAGTCGAGCAACGCAACTACACCATGCGCAAACATACTCTCGAGTATGACGATGTGATCAATCGACAACGGACAGAAGTGTATGCCTTCCGAAATAACCTACTACACACAGAATCGCCGATCCACGAAGCCAAACATATGTTGACCAACTACTGCCATACCCTTTTAACCCCCTTCATTCAAGCAGGCAATGTAGAAAGCACTGTCAAAGAAGAATCCCTAAAGCTCCTCGCAGAGCAGTTTCCAATTCGTATTGATGACGAGTTTTCCTCTGACACCTGCTCAGGATCTTCCTGGCAAGATAAGGGGGTTCAGACAGTCTTAAATGCATTCCAACAAAAAATCTTGTACCAAAGACAATTGGTTCTTTTTGCCCAACAAGAAGACTCTTCTGTCGAAAAAGCACAACACCTGCTAGAGGAAATAGTGCGCAATATCCTCATCAAAAGACTCGATATGTTGTGGCA
>JAGVDZ010000108.1 GCA_020058465.1 Parachlamydiales bacterium
AAAACCATCAAAAGGGCTTTGATGAGAAATCGTTGTTCCGTGTGGTGGGCATAGGGCCCGATCGCAAGGGATTCACGAAAAATCGGTTGATGTGCGTATACTGGTCAGGTCTAGTGAGGTTTTTGGATGAAGGCGGTCTTGGTATACACAAATGGGGTTAGAAAAGATGCCTACGAGGTGGGCTGTTTCCGATGAAAGGGGGCGAAAGATATTCAGTTCTCAGGAGTTGGATTCTTTGAAGCAGGGGCGTGTGCCCAAACATGTAGCTATCATCATGGATGGGAATCGACGGTGGGCTCTTCGGCAAGGGCTGCCCCGGTTTATGGGACATTGGGAGGGGGCTGAGGCGTTACACGATATTGTGAAGGCAGCCAGTGAGTTGGGTGTCCAGACGTTGACTGCCTACTGTTTCTCAACCGAGAATTGGAAACGTTCTGCCGAAGAGGTGGAGTCGTTGATGGAGATATTCCGCCTTTATTTAGAGCTGAGACGTGAGACGATGTTGGCAGAAGGGGTTCGTCTCTGTGCTATTGGAGATATCACACATCTTCCAGGGGCTGTGCGACAGGCATTGGAAGAAACTAGAAAGGTCACATCGAGTTGTCAGACGATCAATCTGGTGCTGGCTCTCAACTATGGTGGCAGAGATGAAATTTGTCGAGCTGTGAGGTGTCTTGCATTGGACATCCAACAAGGAACGATCAGGCCCGAAGAGGTGACAGAGTCTTTGCTGTCTGGGTATCTAGACACGTCTAGTTTCGGAGATCCTGATCTTGTGATTCGGACAGGGGGTGAAGTGAGGATGAGTAATTTTTTATCTTGGCAAACTTCCTACGCTGAGTTGATGTTTGTATCGGAACCTTGGCCTGAGTTTACGCCTCGGCATTTTTTGGAAGCCGTCCGTCTCTTCCAGGAAAGGGAGCGGCGGGTTGGGGGGTTGTAGTGGGAAAAATAGCACCAAACAAGCAGCAAGAGAAGATTTGAGTCTATTTCAGTATATGCTCCTCTTCTGATATTGGGAAAAGCAAGGAGGGGGCAGGCCCCTCTTGAAGAATGTTCGTCAAAGGAAATGTATGAAGGACATAGGAAGTCGTTTCGGGTTGTCTAGTTTAGGGGTGGTGCTGGTTGCATCTGGGCTCTTGGGGGCATTGCATCCGATTTGGGGATGGTTATTTGTAGGGCTCACAGCGGCTCTAGGTTCTTTAGCATTTTGGGAATATTTGTCTTTGGCAAGAGAGAAGGGTGTTGTTGTTTCTAAGTGGTTTACTGTAGTTTGTTTTGTGCTGATATGGGTGATTGGTAGGTGGGGCGGACATGGGGCTTTGTTAGCGTTGGGCCTGATTTGGTTTATTGCGAATGCAGGGCTGTTTCGAAGAAGGCAGGGAGCGGTTCTTGGGCTGGCCGTTTTGATGTTTGGAATGACCTATATTGCTTTGCCTATGGGACTTATTATAAAAATTTTGCACTTACCTAGCCAAGATGGTCGTTGGTGGGTAGCCTATTTAATTTCGGTCACTAAGATGGGAGATATAACAGCCTATTTTGGAGGGCAACTATGGGGGCGAAGAAAGCTGGCTCCTTTGATCAGCCCTGGAAAGACGGTTGAGGGGGCAGTGTTCGGGTTGTTAGGGGGCTTGGGCGCCAGCTTTTTGTTTCATCTCATGAGTGTGGATGTTGGAGAGTCTATCTTCGCACTTGGCAATGTGCAGTGGATTGTTCTTGGGGTTGTTTTAGGAGTGTTGGGACAGTTTGGGGATTTGGCTGAGTCCTTGTTAAAGAGAGACGCTCATCGCAAAGATAGTAACTGCATACCAGGACTTGGGGGGGGTCTTGATTTGATCGACTCTCTTTTGCCAAATGCTTGTTTCCTCTATCTTTACTTACACCAAACTTGATCAATGATGTCATGTTTGAGCCGTGTGGCGGATCTACACAAATGGATACATGTGGTTGGTTGCATGATCGTTGCTATAGATGGTCCAGCTGGGACAGGAAAGTCTTCTGTTGCGAAAGAAGTGGCCAGGAGTCTTCGGTTTGCTTTCTTTGATACAGGAGCTCTTTATCGTTCCTTGGCTTGGTGGGTTGAGGCACAAGGGATCACTTGGCAAGATGAGTCAGGTGTTAAGGAGGCTCTTTGTTCTTTTCACTGGGAACTTAGGGGAGAAGATTCCCCATCTTACTTTGTGAACGGGACTGATGTGACCCTTTTGATTCGGAAGGCCCCGATGGCCGATCTCGCTTCTAAAATTGCAGCGTATGGCTTTGTTCGCGATTATCTTTTGTCCTCGCAGCGACACTTTGCAGAAGGTCGAAATGTAGTATTTGAAGGCAGAGATATTGGAACCGTGGTCTTCCCTCAAGCCGATGTAAAAATTTTTCTCACAGCATCGCCACGGGTTCGGGCCGAACGTCGCCAGCAAGACTTGAGCCGACAGTTTCCTCATCAAATCTTTTCAGTGGAGGAGATCTTATCTCAAATCGAGCAACGAGATGGGCTTGATGAGAGAAGGGCTGCGTGCCCTTTGAAAAGGGCACCCGACGCAGTTGAAATTGATACGACATTTCTTACTTTTGACGAGGTGGTGAAGACGGTGTTGGCAAAGATTCGGCCACACCTTGTGCCGTCGTCCTCTTCAAAGGGGTGGTTTTATGGGACTGTTTACTGGACAGTGAGAGGTTTTTTTCGACTCTTCTATGGCCTCAAGATTGAAGGGGACATGTATGTTCATAAGGGGGCAGGCCTTATTGTGGCCAATCATGCTTCTTATCTAGACCCTCCAGTGTTGTCGGTTTCTTGTCCTGAAGAGGTTCACTTTTTGGCGCGCGGCTCATTATTTCAGAATGCCTTATTTGGATGGTTCATCCGTAAACTCAATGCACATCCTGTTGAGAAAACAGGGCAGGATGTCAAAGTGTTTCGGGATATATTGAAACTGTTATCGATGGGACATAAGGTGATTTTATTCCCAGAGGGGGTCCGTTCTTTAGATGGGTGTTTGCAGCCCTTTCAAAGGGGACTTGCCTTCATTGTCATGAAGGCGAAGGTTCCTATTTACCCCGCCTATTTACAAGGGACCTATCAAGTGTGGCCTCGAGGACAAAGATGGCCGAAGTGGAAAGGGAAAGTGACATGTCGTTTTGGTCCGCCTCTTTACTTTGATGTGTGGCGGGCTCGAGACAAAAGGGCTTTAGAAGAGGAAATCTTGTCAAAAACTTGGCAGGCCGTTCGAAACCTTGAGCAAGGCTAGTATAAGGAAAAATCTTTTCGTAAACTGAGGAGTCGAATGTGAAAAAAGGTGTAATATTTGTGACGGATGATGAGTTTGACGCAGCCATTCAAAAAGGGGTGGTGCTTGTTGACTTTACAGCCAGTTGGTGTGGTCCTTGCAGGATGCTATCTCCTGTATTAGACCAAGTTGCAGAAGAGCTTGGAGATCGTGTCAAAATTGTGAAGGTGGATATCGAGTCCTCTCAGAGGACGACTGCCCATTTCCAAATCACCTCTGTACCCACGATGATTTTGTTCCGAAATGGTCAGGAAGTTTCTCGTCTCATGGGGCATAGTAGCGCTGAAAACATCAAACGTTTTATCAGTTCTTAATTCACCTTACGCAAAAAATCCTTGGCTCGTGGGGTGAGTTTCTAATACGGGCGACGTTGCGGTCGTCCAACAGAAGTGGCTTTGGCTCTGTCGAAAATCTAAGTTTTCAGTCACGTTGAGTACATCAGGCTGGTGTCGTCAGTAGGGAGATGAGCTCAGATTCTTGAATCTCTCGTCGATCTTTTGAAAGGGCATGCCTGATTTGGAGAGTTTGTTTGGATAATTCTTCATCACCGAGAAACACAAAGTAGCGAGCCCGTTTTGTTTCGCCGTGGGTGAGCGCTTGGTTGATTTTATTGACGTTGAAGTGCACATCGGCGGATAGCTGGTGTGTTCGGCACTTAGAAGCTAGGATCAAGGCGCGGTGCTGGGCTTGCTTCCCGAGAGGAATGAAATAGGCGTCAATTTGTGATTCTGGAATTTTTTTAGATGATTGATTAAGAATCACTTGAGCGATTCTTTCTAGACCTGTCCCGAATCCAACTGCAGGGAGGTCGGGGCCTTGGAATGTTTTGACAAGGCCGTCATAACGTCCTCCTCCCCCAATAGATTTGTTGCCGAAGGTATCTTGAACCACCATTTCAAAGACGGTGTGTTGGTAGTAATCAAGGCCTCGTACGATACGAGGATTAATGTGAAATGGAATGGCAAGCTCTTGTAGCAACTCCTGCACCTTTTGGAAGTGGTCCTTTGACGCCGGTGAGAGAAAGTTGAGGATGGGGGGGATCTTGTCGAGAAAGGGCTGATCTTCTTCGGCCTTGGAGTCCAAGATTCTCAACGGGTTTTTCTCAAGACGAGACTGGCTGTCGGGGGACAAAAGGTGGTGGACAGGGGTTAAAATATCAAGAAGAGCCGAGCGAAAAGAATGTCGAGAGGGGAGGTCGCCGACAGAGTTTAAGTGAAGCTCAATAAGGGGGATGCCTAGCCGCTCATAATAACGGAAGAGGAGCTCGATGACCTCGGCATCCGCCTCTGGTGACGGACTTCCTATCAGCTCGACACCAAACTGGTGGTGTTGTCGGTATCGACCTGACTGAGGACGTTCGTAACGGAACATGGGTTCAATGTAGAACAATTTGTGTGGAGCTTGGAGTTGGGCCAGGTGTGCTTGTAGAAAAGCTCGAATGACCGAGGAGGTCCCTTCTGGGCGGAGAGCAAGGGCTCGATGGCCCTTATCTTGGAAGACAAACATCTCCTTTGTGACAATATCGGATGTATCGCCTACACCCCGATCAAACAACTCTTTCGACTCATAGACAGGTGTGCGGATTTCCCCATAGCCGTAAGAAGAGGCAAGGGTCCGGGCTTCTTGCTCAAGCCAGTGCCAGAGAGACGTCTTCTGCCAAGGCTCACCTTCCCCATAGGGGAGGATATCAAATGTTCCTTTGGGTGCTCGGTACATAGAGGATTATCATGGTATCTGAACGTAGAGATATGGAGGAACCCATTTTTGGTTTTCAAGGGAAAAAACTTGACAGTTCCTTTCTCACATCGCTACGCTCTTCTCGTTTGGACGCTTTACCCCCGGGGGTGGAATCTCGTGATCAGTATACTACGAAGGGTGTTTCGGCCGGCGCCTCTACTTGCTTTGATTGAAGATCTAGATCTCGTAGAGAAAAACTATACCCGCTGGCGGCTACGTATTTTTTTTGCCATGTACATCGGTTATGCGTTCTTCTATTTTACGAGACAAAGTTTTCCTTTTGCGATGGCTGCCATGGAGTCTGACTTGGGGCTCAGCAAAGTGGACTTGGGATTTTTGTCGACGACTCTGTTGAGCGTGGTGTACGGAGTTAGCAAATTTGCCAGTGGCATCCTCGGGGATCGCTCGAACCCTCGCTATTTCATGTCGATTGGTCTGATCATCACAGGGATTTTAAATATCCTTTTTAGTTTTTCAACGACTTGGTGGGTGTTTGCTCTTTTTTGGGGTCTCAATGGCTGGTTCCAAGGGTGGGGTTGGCCCGGATGTGCTAAGCTTTTAACCTCCTGGTATGCAAGATCTGAGAGGGGACGTTGGTGGAGTATGTGGAACACATCGCACAATTTAGGTGGGTGGTGTGTTGCGGCGATGACGCCTCTTTTGGCAAGTGCATGGGGATGGAGGGCGGCAATATGGCTTCCAGGCGTCTTGGCAATCATCGTTGGCTTTTTTTTAATGAGCTCTCTTAGGGATACGCCAGAGTCCCTTGGGTTACCCTCTATCGAAGTGTATAAAAAAGAAGAGAGTCAAACCCTCCCATCTGAAAATGAAAAAGGGTGGTCGATATTTTGGGACTATGTACTTTGTAACCGATTTGTGTGGTTACTTGCTTTCGGTCAGTTTTTCATCTATGTGGTTCGAACGGCGGTGAACTTTTGGACGATCTTCTATCTGATGGAGGTGAAGCACTTTTCCTACATCGAGGCTGGATTTTGCGTTTCTTGGTTTGAGATAGGGGGTCTTTTTGGCAGCTTAGCTTCCGGATGGCTCTCGGACATCGTATTTCAAGGGAAAAGAAATCCAATTAATGTTCTTTTCAATTTGGCAATTTTAGGTCTTGTTGTTCTCTTGTACCGAGGCGTGGGCAGTTCGATGATGAGTGCGGCTTGTCTTTTGTTCAGTTTCGGTTTTTTTATTTTTGGTCCCCAAATGTTGATTGGAATGGCCGCAGCGGAGTTGTCTCATAAAAAAGCAGTGGCAACGGCTACAGGATTTACAGGTTGTTTTTCTTACCTCGGAGCGGCAGTGGCAGGTTGGCCTCTTGCTCATGTGGTCTCTTCGTATGGCTGGCAAGGTTTTGTCGTGATCCTCTTTGCTTGTTCGGCACTCGGAGCTTTGACCCTTCTCCCTTTATGGTCTGCTAAGGTGTACCCTCACCGCACCTCCGGTTAATACCGAATATCAAATGTGAAGTGAAGGAGAGCTTGATATTTATGAAGTGGGTGCCACTCACAACACATTCACAGTATTCGATTTTGTATTCGACAGCGTCGGTGCAAGAACTTGTGGATCTCGCAGGTCAGTACGGCTATAGGTCCCTTGGGCTTACCGATGTGGGTAATTTGCACGGTGCTGTCGAGTTTGACCAGGCGTGTCGTAAAGCCAAGATACAGCCTATCTTGGGCTGTAAGCTGTGGGTGGCCCCTTCGTCTCGTCACGAGAAGAAAAAGGTGCCTGGGGTGAGAGCTGGTTATCCAATTACATTGCTAGCTCAAGATAGGGTTGGTTATCGAAACCTCTGTAAGCTTTCTTCTCTCGGGTACCTAGAGGGTTTTTACTACCAGCCGAGGATCGATCGGGAACTGTTGTCGATCTATCACGAGGGGATGATCTGTCTTTCAGGCTGGCTCCAGGGCCCTTTAGCCCGCTTGGCTTTGGATGGGAGATCAGATCTTTTGCAAGAAGAGATGGCCTTCTATAGGACCCATTTTCGAGATCGATTTTATCTCGAAATCCAACGCTCTTTTGTAGAGCCTTCATCGATGGAGGCAGATGGAATTGTTAAAGAAAGTTGGTTAGTTCAAAAGATGCAGGAGTTTGCTGCAGCGTCGCAAAGACTCGAGGCAATATGGAAAGAGCTTTCCAAGCAAGAGGGTGTCCCTCTCGTGGCAACACAACCCATTCACTACCTCCATCGAGAAGACTGGTTGGCCCATGAGATTCTTCTCAATGTGCAGTCGGGGGAACCGAGAGAGGTATGGGAGCGAGACTCTAAAGGGAATCTTAAGGCCAAGGTTTTGAACCCCAAACGGGAGACAATGCCGAGCTATGAGTTATATTTCCGAACGCAAGAAAAGATCCTGTCGGTCTTTCATGATCTACCAGAAGCTCTACAAGCGAGTGTTGCCATTGCCTCGTCCTGCGGTGCTTGTCTCGACTTTGAGACGAAGCACTACCCTGTTTTTGTCCCCCCCTCTCTAGAGGGGAGGGCGTATACGGCAGACGAAAGGGAGACCACATCCCAAGCCTTTCTTCGACAGCTTGCCTTGGATGCGATCAAGACAAGATATACCCCTGATGTCCTTTCTTGGGTGGAAAAGAAAAATCCAGGCAAGGACCCTCTTCAACTGGTCAAGGAGCGTCTAGAGCATGAGCTTGAGGTGATTTGTTCTAAAGGTCTAAGTGACTACATGTTGATTGTTGGTGATTTTATTGGCTGGGCCAAAAGACGCAATATTCCTGTTGGGCCTGGGAGAGGTTCTGCAGCCGGCTCTATTCTGTCCTACTTAATTGGGATCATCGATATTGAGCCTCTTCGGTTCCATCTTTTTTTTGAGAGATTCATCAATCCGGAGCGAATGTCCTACCCTGATATCGATGTGGATATCTGTATGGATCGGCGCTCTGAGGTGATTGACTATGTCATTCAAAAATATGGCCAAGATCGTGTGGCGCAGATTATCACCTTTGGCACGATGAAGGCTAAGATGGCCATTCGCGACGTAGGGCGGGTTTTAAGTGTTTCTTTAGCTAAGGTCAATCAGATCGCTGCCTTGATTCCAGACGACCTGAACATGACGATTGACAAAGCCTTAGAGCTCGATTCTGAACTGTCTCGGTGGATGGGAGAAGATCCAGAAGTGGAGCAAGTTGTCAAGATGGCTAAGAAGGCGGAGGGCTCCATCCGCAACACGAGCACCCATGCGGCAGGTCTTATCATCTGTGCCGATCCCATTATGGATCATATCCCTGTTTGCACAGCCAAAGATTCAGATATGGTTGTGACCCAATATGCGATGAAGCCTGTGGAAAGTGTCGGCATGTTGAAGATCGACTTTTTAGGTTTGAAGACATTGACTTCGATCCAAGCTTGTGTCGATGCCATTCAAACGGTCCAATCGACGACGATCAGTTGGACGGCTCTACCCCTAGATGATCAAAAGACATTTGATCTTCTGAATCAAGGACACACACTGGGGGTGTTCCAGCTTGAATCGGGGGGGATGAAAGAGCTGTCTAAACAGATCCATATTGATCATTTTGAAGCGATCATTGCGGTCGTTGCCCTCTATCGGCCAGGACCGATGGACATGATCCCTTTGTTCCTTCAGAGAAAGCATGGGCAAGAGCCGATCCAGTTCGATCACCCCCTGATGCACGAGGTGTTGTCGGAGACATACGGGGTGATGGTGTATCAAGAGCAGGTGATGCAGATTGCGTCCCTTCTTGCAGGCTATAGTTTGGGAGAAGGGGATGTGCTTCGCCGTGCGATGGGCAAAAAAGATCATCAAGAGATGATGAAGCAAAGGAATAAGTTTAAAAAAGGGGCTATGGCGCAAGGGATCGACGGAGATCTTGCGATGAGGATCTTTGACAAGATCGAAAAGTTTGCCTCCTATGGCTTCAACAAGTCCCATGCGGCTGCCTACGCATACCTCTCCTACGTGACGGCGTACTTGAAGGCCAATTATCCAACCGAGTGGATGGCTGCGTTGATGACGTGTGATCGGCATGACACGACGAAAGTGGCGAAGTTCATCGGAGAGGCAAGGGCGATGGGGATTGTCTGTTTGCCTCCGGATATTAACCAGGCGGGAGATGTGTTTTTGGGGGATCGGCAGGGGATCCGTTTTGCGATCTCAGGGATCAAGGGGGTGGGCTCTTCGGTGGTTGAGGCCATCTTGAAGGGGCGACAAGAGGGGGGGGCTTACTTGAGCCTTGCTGACTTTGTCCGGAGGATTGACAAAAAGAGAGTGGGGAAGAAGGTGATTGAGCTGCTCGTGGAGGCAGGATCCTTTGATTCGATGGGGGGGTCTCGTGATGAGCTCAAAGCTAGCGTTGGGCCTCTTT
>JAGVDZ010000178.1 GCA_020058465.1 Parachlamydiales bacterium
TAGACAAAGCCCTCTTTGAGGAGGTTACCCCTTTCGTCATATTCAAGCCCTATCACCTGGTTTTTTTTATTGGTTGCTATAGGCAATCCGTTGAGGTTTTTAAGGTTAAAATGATCATCATAGGTCGCATCAAAAGAGCCTTGCTCACAGGTCATCTCTCCAGACTCATTGTAAGAGTAAATTTTGTCTCTTGCTTGAATGATATGCCCTTCTGGACCATATACGATGGTTTCATGTTGCCATGGACTTTTTTGTTCGATGATTCGACCCTGTTCATCATAAGTATACACAAATGAATTCAAAAGTTGGGAATTTGACAAGGAGGTAGCTTGGAATTCATCATGAAACCAGCCTGTTTGTCTGACTAGTTGTGTGCCATCCCATTCGTAGGCATGAAAATAGAGCTCATCTCCTGAGGCATTCAAGCGACTGATTTTTGAAATTCTTCGTCCATCATAGAAGTACTTAATGCGACTACCATCTGAGAATACGAGCTCTGAGAGGTCCTCAAATGAGTTTAAGTGAATGTCAACCCAGAAATCTTCTGAGACAATTTCTTGGACAGGACTTGCCCCCATAAGCTGCATGGTCAACAAGAGAAAAAGAACATGTCGCATAGGACCTCCTTGGGACAAGTGGACAAGGATTCTACTCAAAAGCGACTGTTACTACAAATTTTTATTTTGGGAAGAGGAGAGAGAATGTTGGGACTTGATGGGTTCGAACCATCGACCCTCTCATTAAAAGTGAGATGCTCTACCACTGAGCTAAAGTCCCGTTGATGACAAACATTGACCCCAAGGGGATTCGAACCCCTGTTATCGGAATGAAAATCCGGTGTCCTGGACCTGGCTAGACGATGGGGCCAGAGGGAGACAAATTGTACTCTATCTGATTTATTTTCTACAAGCTAAAGGACCTCGGCACGCTCAACTGTGAATTTGGCATCATAAGAGGTCGAGTGAACTTAAATGGTCAGTACCTCTTTTTCTTTGTCATGTACCACAGTATCGACCTCCTTACAAAATTGGTCAGTGTACTCCTGGATCTTTTTTTCTAATCGCTTAATTTGATCCTCTGTCCACTCACCTTTTTGTTTGCGCGCTTGTTCATTGTATTTGCGGCGTACTTCTCTGATGCTGACCTTGTATTTCTCACCGAGGTCTTTGCATTGCTTGGCAATCTGTTTACGGACCGCTTCATCCATCGGAGGGATCGGTACTCGAACAACCTTGCCATCGATGATCGGATTAAGACCTAAATTAGCCGTTTCAATGCCCTTTTTGATCGCATGGAGGATACCGGGATCGAAGGGGGTAACGACAATCTGACGGGCCTCTGGGACAGAAAGCGTCGCGACCTCTTTCAAAGAGACTAAAGAACCGTAGGCCTCGACCCTGACCTTGTCTAGAACGGATGCGTTGGCCCGACCACTACGTAGAGATTTCAGCTCTTTTTGAAGGTGCTCGATCACCTCTTTCATCGACCGCTTGACGTGCTGCTCATCTAGTTCCATATAACTCCACACCGAATGTGAAGTATCATTTTAGAAGATCAGAGCTTTCTGTGACAAGTGTGCCGATAGGCTCTTTGTTGATGACTTTCAAAAGAGCCTCATCGTTGAAGATGTTACAGACTTGGATGGGAAGAGAATGTGTAGCACAGAGAGTGATCGCGGTCAAATCCATGACTCGGAGATTGCGAGAGAGAACCTCTCGATACGAAATGTGCGAATAGAGTTCCGCATTGGAAGAAAGGGTCGGATCTTCCGTAAAGATCCCGTCTACTTTGGTTGCTTTGATAAGGATCTCAGCTTCGATTTCAAGGGCCCTTAGAGCCGCGGCAGAATCGGTTGTGAAAAAAGGATTACCGGTCCCACCGACAAAAATGAGGATCTGATTTTGTTCTAAATATTTGAGTGCTAAACTCCAGGAGTAGCTTTCCGCAATGGTGTCACATCGAATGGCGCTGATGAGAGAGGAGGGCCAGGCGAGAGTTAAGAAAGCTTGGTGCAGAGCTATGCCATTGATGAAAGTGGCTAACATACCGATGTGATCAGCAGGGGTTCTCGCCATCCCGGCGGCAATGCCTTTGACTCCCCGGAAGATATTCCCTCCGCCGATGACAAGAGCCACCTGGACGCCGAGTTTAGCGATGCCTACAACTTGTTGGGCAATCTGATCACACCTCTTCACGTCGACTCCGAACCCTTCAGGTCCCGACAGGGCCTCTCCCGAAAGCTTGATCAAAACTCTTCGGTAAGGGGTTTTTCGTCCGGAAGATTTCATTGGCCGACTTTCCACCGATAGAGGCGATGGATAGTTAAAGGATGGCCTGTCTCCTTAGATTTCCTCTGAAGAAGCTCTTCAATGGTCACCGCATTGTCTTTGATATACTTCTGCTGGAGGAGACAGACTTGATCTCCAAAGGCCTTGAGCTTGCCTTGGACAATCTTCTCTGCAATCGCTGCTGGTTTATCCTGTACCTGAGAAAGGGCAATTGCCCTTTCTCGAGCTAGAACTTCCTTTGGAATTTCTCCAAATGAGATGTACTCTGGGCTTTCAGCTGCTGCATGCATGGCGATGTCTTTGGCAAATCCAGCAAGATCAAAAGCCCCTTCAATTTCCACAACGACAACAAGCTTACCCCCCATGTGAGAGTAGATCCCATAAGATGCCTTCGGACTCTTGTTGAGGACCTCCATGCGTCGGATTTGAATATTTTCTCCAAGAGCCTGGACGACGAGATTACGATATTGCTCCAACGTCAGTGATGGGTCTCGAAGGTAGGGGCTATCCATAAGAACTGCCAAGGAGGAGGGGCCTCCGCTGAGAGCTTGATCTGTGGTATCCTCTAGGAACTGTCTGAATCTTTCATTGTGAGCTACGAAATCAGTTTCGGCATTGGCTTCGACAAGGGCCAGACGTCGAGAGGACTCTTTGCAGAGGATGAGACCTTCTTTCGCCTCCCTGCCCTCTTTTTTGGCACCGGCGGCCATGCCAGCTTTCCTGAGGTGGTCGATCGCTTTTTCGACATCTCCTTGCGCCGCTACGAGGGCTTCTTTGCATTTATCCATAGCGACACCCGTCCGGTCGCGCAGCTCTTTGACCATTTGCCCCGTGATTTCTTTCATTTCAACGTTCACCTTTATTCCTTCTCTCTTCAAACACGAGGGCTATGATGTAGCGTCTTCTTGTGGGTCTGGCACGCCTAAAGCCCGTTCCCCTTCTTTACGAGCAGCTACATTGATTTCATTTTTCGTGTCGATGATCGCTTGCGTCAAGGCAGAAAGTACGATTTGAATACTCTTGAGAGCGTCGTCGTTACAGGCAATAATGTAGTCGATCGGGTCTGGGTCGCAATTGGTATCGACCAGAGCCATCACTGGGATGCCGAGCTTGTTGGCCTCCGCGACGGCGATGTGCTCTTTGCTAGGGTCGACAACAATGATGAGCCCTGGGAGCCTTCTCATGGAACGGATGCCAGAGAGGTTACGCTCAAGTTTGGCCCGCTCTTTAGCAAGTTGAGAGAGCTCCTTCTTCGTCACCCCTTCTCCGCCAGAAGCAATCTTCTTTTCGATGCGCTCCAGCGTCTTCACTGAATTTCGAATCGTTGCCAGATTCGTTAAAGTACCACCAAGCCAACGCTCAGCTACGTAAAACTCGCCCGCTTCCTCGGCACATTTTTGCAGCACAATCTTAGCTTGTTTCTTTGTACCGACAAACAAAACAGGGCGCCTCTTAGCGACAACATCCTGGACCACACGAGATGCTGCGCGAATTTGTTGCAGCGTCTTAGCAAGATCGA
>JAGVDZ010000196.1 GCA_020058465.1 Parachlamydiales bacterium
GAATTTGACAAGGAGGTAGCTTGGAATTCATCTTTCTGAAGCAGCTAAACTTAAAAAGTTTAGCGATGCAAGAAAGGTGAACTCCAAGCGTCGCCGACACTGTCAAAAACCAACTTTTGAGTTCATTTGTGTATATATATTACACACGGCTCAGATATGAATCTTTGATGTCTGGCATAATCAGGTGAATGGATACATCTCGATCAGTTGTTTCGTTAGCGCAGAGATTTTTTTTAGGGACGCTCTTGAGTCGTTTCAGTGGGTTGATTCGAGAGATGTTGATGGCGTCTTGTTTTGGAGCTACCCCTGAGCTTGCCTGTTTTCTTTTAGCCTATCGTTTGGCTAACCTACTGCGCCGTCTTTTGGGGGAGGGGAATGCACAGTCGGGGATTATCCCTCAGTTTGAGGCTATTCAAAGCCGAGATCCTCAAAAAGCCTTTTACTTTTACCGAGATATCGCGTGGTCTTACGGAGGCTTTTTCTTGTCGGTTGCGGTCTTGGTTTCTTGGGTGTTGTACTTTTTAAGTCTTCAATATCAAGGTTCATGGCATCTTGTTTTGAGCTTAGGTTCTATGTTAAGCCTATCCCTTTTTTTTATTTGCCAGGGGTCAGTTCATGCAAGTCTTTTGCACTGTCAAACCAAAAGCTTCCAGGCTTCAGTCTCCCCTGTCTTGCTCAATGGAGGATGGATTGTGGCTATTGTCGTTGCAAAGTGGCAAGGAAGGTCAATTTGGTGGTTAGCCTGTGGTGTTGTTCTATCCCATATGCTGCAGTGGGCTTGGAGCGGTTGGCAAGCAAGACGATGGTGGAGACAGACTCTTTCGTGGAAAGAATGGGGACGTCCAAAGCTATTTAGCCCCCTTTGGAAAGAGACATTTCGCCCTATGACATTGGGGTTAATTGGAATTGGAGCTACGCAGGTCAACAGTGCCTTGGATCTTGTCTTTGCCAAACTGGCCGACCCAGTGGGTCCCGCGTATCTTTCTTTCGCTCTCCGTGTGCAACAATTACCGCTAGCTCTGTTTGGCATTGCCCTTTCAAGCACATTGTTGGCCCCCTTGTCCCGTTTGACAAGTCAAGAAAATCGGATGCGCCATCAGACGCTGCTCGAAAGTGCTATGGGACAAGCCCTTTGCCTCATTGTGCCTTGTTCCATGGCTTTGATTGTTCTTGCTCCTACGGGGTTAAATTTACTCTACGGTCGAGGTAGCTTTTCTTCAGAAGCGCTTCAAATGACTATATGGAGTTTGAGGAGTTATGCTCTCGGCCTCATCCCCTCTGCTTTGGTTTTGATCATGTCGCAAGCTTTTTTTTCTCACCAACACTACCAACTGCCTGTGAGAGGCGCCGTCTACTCGATGATGGGACATTTAGCTTTGACGTTATTTTTCGTAGTTGTCATGAGATGGGGGTTTGTGGGGGTGGCTTGGGCAACGAGCCTCTCTAGCTTTGGGCAATACCTTTATCTTGCCCACAAAGGCTCCATTCCATTGATATGGAAACATCGTCTCTGGAATAGGGTGGCATTGGCTAGCCTTGTTTCTATGTTAGTCAGCCTCCCTCTTTCTTCCTCTCATACAAGACTTTTATCAGAACAATTGATCGAGTTCGCCCTTCAGGCAGGGGTTTTTGCATCGATTTTTCTTGTCACATGTTGGCTAGCTAGAGTCGAACCCCTTTTCGCCTTCTTCAAGTGGAAACAGGCACCATGAAACCTTGTGCTTTGTTGACGGGCTCGACGTTCCAGTTTGTCGATCATATAGCTCCTTTAGCATCACTGGCTCAAATGCCCTTGGTTGTGACTGATCCCGACCTTCGTTCTCTTGTCGAGATTTATTACCCAGAAATTGAGCTTCGCTATCTCCCCTACCTTGCTTACCAGATTCGAGGGTTAACCCAAGAGTTTGATCTTTTTTTTACGTGTGACTTTTGGACAGAAGGGATGAAAAAGGCTTTCCAAAGTACGGCACATCACCCTATTCATTTTGGGTTTTGCCCCCATGGTCTTTCTGAAAAAGGATTTGCCTTCCCCTCATTACAGCCCTATCGAGAGCAGCCTATTGTGCTTCTTTATGGAGAACTGATGAAGACAATGCTTGAGACATTAGGGTTGCTGAATTCGAATTCAATTTATCGATACGTTGGGAATTATCGATTCGAATACTATAGACAACATCAAAATAGACTCGATCAAATCGTTGAAAGTCAGGTATTTTCTAAATTTACAGCTAGAAGGCAGACAACACTCTATGCACCTACTTGGCAAGATTTTGAGAATAGTAGTTCCTTTTTTAATCATGTTCAATCCATCACAGAAAGGTTGCCCACAAACCAAAATTTAATCATCAAACTCCATCCTCTTTTAGAACGGGACCATCCGGCTTTGTTCCATCGTCTTGCTTTAGAAGAAAGGGGCAATCTAGTCATCCTTGATCAGTTTCCTTGGATCTACCCTATTTTAGAAAGGGTGGATCGTTATTTAGGCGATTATTCATCGATTGGCTACGATGTTCTTTCAAGGCCTCGCCCCATGTTCTTTCTTCCAAAGGCTCATCTGGGACCTACGTTGCTGCAACGATGTGGCCATGTGCTGAAGCCGGGGGAAAACCCATTTGATGTATCTGTAGATGTCGATCAGGAGTTGATCAAGGCTTTATATCAACGAGGCTTTGAGATCCATCATCGGTGTTGTAGGACAGCAGTTGCCCGATTCGATCTCGGAGCACTTGTTTTGCAAACTGACCAACCCAATGTTCGATGAGCGCTGCCGGGTTGTTCCCCTGGCCTATGTTCCAGTTATACACAGGATCGAGTCGATGGACCAGGACTTGTCGTTGTTCAATCCAGTAAGATAAAAGTTCTTGGTCATCTCTGAAGAGGTGATTTTCTTCGATGGTTTTATCCACCCACATTGGCAAGATAGGATGGTCTTGGGGAAATCCAATCACTCCTGAATTGTAGACAGGGTAGGGTTGCTTTGCAAAAGGATCCAAGGCCATAAGGATGGGTGTTGGATTTGAGGTAATCTGATCCCAAAGAGGCTGTAAAGGCCCTTTAACTTGACAGTCCAGATCGAGCCA
>JAGVDZ010000187.1 GCA_020058465.1 Parachlamydiales bacterium
GGGGGCGACTGTTCAGGGGGCTTTTCATGAGTCGTTGAATTTGGCTGCTTTGTGGTGTCTTCCTTGCATTTATGTGATTGAAAATAACCGGTGGGGCATGGGGACAGCTGTCCATAGAGCGGTGGCTGTGGATCCAATCGCTCCCCATTTTGCGCAAAGCTACGGGATCTCTTCTTATCTTCTCGATGGGATGGATTTTGTCGCGTGCTATGAAGGATTTCAAAAAGCTTTAAAGGAGGTGTTGACTACATCTCGACCCGTTTTGATGGAGTTTCAAACAGAGCGATTTAAAGGCCATTCCATTTCAGATCCTGGACTCTATCGGAACAAGGAATCTTTGCAGCAGTGTATGCAGAAAGATCCAATTTTACTACTGAAGCAAAGACTCTTTGACAAAGGGTGGTTGACGGATGAGTTGTTTCGAGAGATCGACTCAGAGCAAAAACAGAAGGTGTTGAAGGCGATGGAGTTTGCAGAGGCAAGCCCCTTCCCCGATCCATCTACGTTGGAAGAAGGAGTTCTAGCCCCCGATGAACGTTGATGGTAAGCAAGTTGTAGAAATGAGGGAAGCACTTCGACAAGCGATAGATGAGGAAATGGCAAGAGATCCTCGTGTGTTTCTCTTAGGGGAGGAAGTGGCAGAATACAACGGCGCCTACAAAGTAACGAAAGGGCTTTTAGATAAGTGGGGACCTCAAAGGGTGATCGATACTCCCATTTCAGAAAATGGATTTGTTGGACTAGCTATCGGAGCTGCCCAAACTGGGTTGGTGCCGATTGTTGAGTTTATGAGCTGGAATTTTTCGTTTGTGGCTTTTGACCAGTTGGTTTCCAACGCGTGTAAAGCTTACTATATGTCGGGGGGGCGTTTTAAAGTGCCTATCGTATTTCGAGGGCCGAATGGGGCTGCAGCCCAAGTATCTTGCCAACATTCTCATGCTGTAGAGGCCATCTATGGGAACTTGCCTGGTTGGATTATTATAGCACCAGGGAACCCGTACGATGCGAAAGGCCTTCTCAAGGCGGCAATTCGGAATCCTAACCCCGTCCTGTTCTTGGAAAATGAGCTCGATTATGGAGATAAGATGGAGATTCCAACGGAAGAGTATCTGGTTGGGATCGGTCAAGCCAAGGTTATTTTGGAAGGAAGTGATGTGACCCTTGTCTCGTATTCGAGGTCTTTGAAATTTTGTCTAGAGGTGGCAAAGAAAGCAGCTCAAAGAGGTATTTCTGTCGAAGTGATCGATTTGAGGACAATCAAGCCTCTCGATATTGGCACAGTGGCTCATTCAGTTCGAAAAACACATCGAGTTCTTTTGGTAGAAGAAGGTCATATGTTCGCAGGGATCTGTGCAGAATTAGGCTTTCAGATACAAACTCATTGCTTTGGTGATTTAGATGCCCCTTTAGTTCGCGTGTGTCAGAAAGAAACACCCCTTCCCTATTCGAAGCCTTTAGAGAAAGAGTGCCTTCCTCACGTCGATTCCATTTTTGAAGCTTTGTTGATGCTTGTTGGGTAGCAGCAACGTTGTTAAGGAGAAAAAGGGTTCTTTTTTGTATGTTGGGTGGTGGAGAGATTGTCTTCGGCTTTTCTCCTTCCGAACTTTATGTAGACTTGGACTTTAGTTATGCCTTTTACTTTGACGTTGCCAAAGCTTTCCCCAACGATGGACTCAGGAGTGATCGCCAAATGGCATAAGCGTGAGGGGGACTTCGTCTCTTCCGGAGATTTGTTGTTTGAAGTAGCTACAGATAAAGCGACGGTCGAGTATCAAGCCTTAGACGAGGGGTATTTACGTAAAATCTTGGTTAAGAATGGTGGGCTTGCCAGTGTGAACCAGCCAGTTGCGATTTTTACTTTAGATCAAGCAGAGTCGATCGATGGTTATGTGCCTCGAGGGGAAAAAAAAGAAGAGAGTCTCTCTGTAACAGACTCATTAGGGGTTGTGTCTCCATCTGATCAGGAGACAGAGAGGGTACAAAAAAGATCGACAACTGTTTTTCCAAGTTTTTCTCTTGAAAGTCCTTTGAAAGGATATCGACCTTTAAGTCAGGCAACTCGGATAACTCGTGCTAAGGCCTCGCCCTTAGCCAAGAAATTGGCTCAAGAGCAAGGGCTTGACTTATCCAAAGTGCAAGGATCGGGGCCTGGTGGAAGGGTGATCAGTCGAGACCTTGCTTTGGCACCCCAGATACCTTGGGTGTTGCCTCAAGGGTTGCCCGATAAAGATGCAGGGAGTTATCGCAAAGAGGCGTTGACGCCGATGCGTCGAGTCATTGGAGATCGCTTGCAAAAAGCGAAGATGACGATTCCTCATATCTACGTGACGCAAACGATCGATATGGAGGCGTTAGTCCGGATGCGGAAAGAGTGTAAAGTGGCAGGGCTCAGCCTTTCTTTTAATGATTTTATGATCAGAGCTTCTGCCCTTTGTTTACATAAACATCCCAGGGTCAATAGTGGATATGATGCTGAAAGTCAGTCCATTGTTATTTTCGAAACAGTGGATATTGCTGTCGCTGTGAATGTGGATGGTGGATTGAATACAC
>JAGVDZ010000063.1 GCA_020058465.1 Parachlamydiales bacterium
CAACTAGACCTGCTTCCAATCAACCCAAATCATTTTGAAAGCATGGTCTCTAAACATAAACTCTACCGGCACCCCGATGCTGAATATACAGCAGCGCCATGGGTCGTCACTGTAACGCTACCCCCCTCCATGAAAAATCTTGCAGAGAAGTGCCACACGATTGTCAAAAAAACCATCATTCCATCATCTTCAAATGAATCTGAAATTCAATCTGAGGTGAGAAAAATTAAAGCAGATATACTGTCAGTAACTAAAAGCAACCCTACTTTTAAAGTCACCTATCACGGTGACCCGTCAATTTCTGTTAAAAATGTGAATACTCACCCATTTTCCACTCAAGATTACTCGGCATCTCTACGAAACAGAAATCTACGCGTTCCGCCTGATCTAGTCAGGTTTGATCCTAGAGCCATCTTTCACTTTAACGATTTGCGATCTCAAACAATCAAAGAATCTCTAAATGTTTGCCAAACAAACGCTTGTGGAGGAAAATGTAGAGTTGCTGGGCAGGAAGATCCGTCTTTAAAAATATATCTACAATTTTATAAACAAATTTTTCGACAAACGTATCCACAACTCGAAGCACTGTTAAAAACCAAAAAGTTTTCTGAGGCATCTCAGCTCATCGAACAGTCTCTACACATGCCCTACCATCTCCCTCCAGGGATCTCCCCGGATCAGTTTTCAGCATGTCCTTGCCAATATTCACTAGGAATTAAGCTCGTACAGATCCTGCCTCCTGGCTCTTTACATCCATTGGAACGAGCCTATATCATGTTGAGGGTCATGGCGGCCAATCTAGCAGCACCGTATCCATCATCGAGGGCACCCTACGTACGACTCACAATCAGCACAGATTCCAACCCGGCTTCTACTTTCTACACTGCCGAAGGAAAGCCAGGCTCTGATCTTTCAGCTGAGACACATATCCCTCTTTCAGAGTTTAATTTATCGAAAATGATGGAGACAATCCAACAAAGTGATCCCTATACCCTCTCTGTGGAAGAAGAAAAATCAAATAAACAAAAGATAAAATAATTATGCAAAAAATGTCTCCTCTAAATATGGCAGATCAATTCTTACAAAAATTTAAAGAAGCCTTTCCTGAAAAATATCGACCTTTGCAAGACATCCAATTGCCCACCCTCGCCCATGCTGAATTTCTAGAAGCCTTGCAAGGTTTTTTGGGACAGCCTGCTATCGCAAACAAAGCGTCAGAGCCTCTCAAAGGGCTTGTTTCTAAATCGCTGGAGTGTCTAGGTACACTCGCGAGCGTGATGCGTGAAGAGGGGGGGGTTCAACAATGTTGGAGAGAGACCCTTGCAAGCTTAAAGGCCATTCAAGACTACCTTAATCGATAATATACACAAATGAACTCAATGTTGGGCTAAAAGAAGGTCAACCTCTTCTATGTCGAGTAGATGAGAAGCCGTTGGCCTAGCTTCGAGGTTGTAGGTTCTTCCCCGCCGTTGGAGCGAAGTGACAATCGCCACAGAAAGGCCAGGTGGAAAAACACCATCGAGCCCCGACGTCACCAACAGATCCCCCTCTTGAATGATTGGCTCAACTAGCTCTCCTTTCAGTAGGGCTTCAGGCGTATCAAATCTTTCAAACTGAAATCCCTCCCCTTGCAGGCAAAAAGCGATTGTCCTAGGTTTCGGCGCCTGTACCCCCTTCAACTCCCCCTTAGCAAGATAGAGGGTAGGATTTGTCTTTTGTTTGAGCCATGCCACCAAAGAATCAAGAGACTGTTCGGTTTGAGAGTAGGCAGGATCTTGCCTAAGATAGGCTACCAATGTTTCCGCTAAAAACAAGATGTCTTGATCCCTCCTTTCCCCTCGACAGGCCCGCACTGCCACAACAAAGAGGGGATTCGTAATCAGCGCCACCTTAGAGGTTCTTTCATACACCTCATCGACAACCCCCACCAAAGACCCCTCCGACAAGACAGGGGTGCCGATGGATACTCTGTCAACCACGCCTTGATCGATCCAACAAGAAACCCCCCAAAGATCCAGACTTCGTTGGATGATTGAGGCTTTGCCAAAATACCTTGGCCGTACCCTCTCCAGTTGCTCTCGAAGAGCTTTGTTTTCTAAACTCAATTTTTGTTCTTCAAAACTTATTGAAGTGCTCATCAAAGGGCGACTGGCGAAGTAGTGGCGACACTTCCTCCCCCAGCTCCATAGGGGTGCTGTGTTGAGAGCAAAACTGCTTTTCAACTCTCTATCTACCTTGCTAGGGATAAAAAAAAGAATAGCCATCACCAAAACAAGTCCAACCCATTCAAACGGTCGCCCTTGACTCATTTTGCCCCCCCCATAAAAGAAGCCATAGCCTCAGCAATTCTTTCCACATTGTGACGATTAATCCCTGCTAAGTTGACTCTCCCTTTTCCAAGCAAATAGATTCCCTTTTCTTTGCGAAGAGCTTCGACTTTTTCAGAAGATAAATGAAAATAGGCAAACATCCCTTTCTGCTCTACCACCCCTGGGCAAGCAATATTCTTGAGAGAAAGAGCCTCGACCAGATGAGTTCGACTCTTGACAAGACGTGCGCAAACAGCTTGGAGCTCTTGCTGCCATGCCAAGGTGAAATCTGGATTTTTAAGAATATAAGCTACAATCGAGGCTCCATGTACAGGAGGGTTTGAATAAAGAGTTCTTATGTCTTGCTTGACCTGAGACAAGATTTTCTGTATCGAATCTCGATCCTCTCCAAAGACCAATAAAGCACCTGTTCTTTCTGCGTAGAGACTAAAGTTCTTAGAACAAGAATAAGCAATCAAAGAAGGGATGTTTCTTTGGACACAACAAAGCAAAGCCTTATTGTCACGTGAAAGACCCTCTCCCAAGCCCTGGTAGGCAAAGTCAAAAAATGGGAAAAAGCCTCTCTCTTGGAACCAATCAGCTATCCAATTCCACTCTTCATCCGAAGGGTCCATTCCCGTCGGATTCTGGCAACAAGCCTGGAGCAATACAAAGGCTCCTTTGGGTAACGAAGAAAGGGCGTTTTGCATCATCCGGAATGAAAACATCCCCGTTGAAGGGTCTAAAAAAGGGTAAGAGACAATCTGAAGCCCTGCTTGTCTAAATAAAAGTGGATGATTGGGCCACGTTATATCTGGGATGGCAATGATACGACTCTGTCCCCACCTCACAATCAGATTGGCTCCAAGCCTTAACGCACCAGTCCCCCCAAGCGCCTGGGCAATAGCAAAACGATCTGCTTCAAAATGCCGACCAAGCGCGATGCGGCCTATCCCCTCATAAAATGCCTTAAGGCCATCGATCGGAAGATAATTGGCCATCTCGCCTGCTTCAACCAGCTCTTTCGACGCTCTAGACACGGTTTGAAATCTACGAAAAACAAGATCCTCATCACAGTAAACCCCTGCCATCAAATTGATCTTGTCAGGGCGAGGATCTCGTGCAAATGCCTCGACAAACCCAAACACAGGATCTGAAGGAGCTAGATCCAGTGAAGAAAACATCATATCAGCCTCGTGATCACATATCCTACCATTAGCGAGAAATAAATTCATAAATTTAACAAGAA
>JAGVDZ010000198.1 GCA_020058465.1 Parachlamydiales bacterium
GTTGTACAGGAAGTCAATAAATTAATTCAACGAGCAGCGGAGGATGAATCTACGAAAGGAAAACGATACGTCTTGCTGAATACCAATCGTGGCAAAATCGGGCTCTATCACCAAATCGGATGCAGGGAAGAATCGTCTTGGCTTCATAAAATTATCGATGCGCTAGTTGCTAAACAACATTTTTTCAAATTAGTTAAAGATAATGGGCATGGATTTTTTATCCAGGCTTAATACACACAAATGAATTCCAAGCGTCGCCAATACTGTCAAAACCCTAATTTTTATGTAACAGTTCACATACCCCCCTCCTTCGTCGGGGGCATGCGAAAAATGAAAGGTCAGACAGCAATTGCTTGCGGAGCAGCGGCCTGATCGACCTCCAATAACCGGGGCGATCCTCTTATCGCGTCTGCGAATGCATCCCAAATATTCCACCCTTGTTTGCGCGCTGTCGAGATGTAGCCGCGAATGCGACAAAAAATCTCGCCTCCTCTGAACACACGAAAACAGCCCCCTATTTTTTGCCTCAGTTTTACCATGCGTATATCCCGTTCTCCCTGATTATTCGTAAATGGAACCGAACAATCATGGATAAATCGCAGCACACAATCACGCTTCTCGTTCAGACGGTCTAGGAGATTTTTTCCGTCTCGTTGCTTTTGTTTCCCTCGTTTGCCGGTAGGCAAAGGAGGGAGGGATGCATGATATGCAAAGCCCTCAGTGAGAATCTGCTGATAATCTTGTTCTATTTGTAGCACAATTTCAGGAGATAGAGCTCCGAGATCAGCGTGTTCGTCGACTTCCTTGTTCGCCAGTATAAGAAGGTCGTGCATCCGTTTGGCCCATGCTTCCTTCTCTTGTTCATGGACAAATACCAATTCGCGCAGGTGGTGAGCATTGCATAACCCGTGCTTCATCTGATTATATGCAAAATATGGGAACCAGTGATCATGGACTGCTATCCCTTGATATTTTGGCAAAATATCGGCAGCATTCATTGCCTCTTGACCGCGCTTCGCATGCATTGTGTAAAAGATAGCCGCTTGCGATGAGGCTACATGGACCCAGTGCAACTTTTTCTCGCATCTCATTTCAGTTTCATCGAAATGTAAAACACGGGCAGCGAGTAAATAGGCCTTTAGGCCAGCCTCGAATACTTCAAGATTAGCAAATAATCGTTCGTCAACATTTGCACAGGTTCCCGGAGAAAGGGCTACCCCAAAAATGTCCTTAAAAATTTCACATACCCGATCAACCGGTATAAAATGTTCATGCGAAAAATAGGCGATCAGCGCCCGTATTCGATCCCCGTACTGGACAGGGCCTTTGATATTTTCTGGAAATAATGCCCTTGTGATCTCGCCACAGCAAGGACATTTTTTCTCCTCAACACGATGCTCTGTGACATTGATCTGTGGCTGCGGAATATCGAAAACTTGGCGCTG
The DNA here is from genome assembly GCA_020058465.1 of Parachlamydiales bacterium. Taxonomy (GTDB): domain Bacteria; phylum Chlamydiota; class Chlamydiia; order Chlamydiales; family SM23-39; genus JAGVDZ01. Next base: position 1,446 of record JAGVDZ010000198.1, read on the forward strand.
TTCAGCGCAGGAGCCTCGGATGTCATCCAAATTAGATCCGCATCCGGTACAACTGGCGGGCGTGTGAGTAACGATAATATCGGGGTTATTGACTTGGGCTAGCCCCTTTCCGACACGGCCCTGTTGGCCGCCTGGTTTCTTGTCAGATCGTCCTCTTAAACTTTTTGGCTTTCGTTTTAACCCGTCACTGCTTGGTGGCTTGCTGCTATTAGAGCTGTCTTTGGAAAGCTTTGCTTCCAATTCATGAACTCGAGTCTCCAATTGCTGAATACGAGACTCAAGATAACGAATATAAACTCGAATCGGTTCAGGTAAAGTCTCGAACACTTCGCCAGACAGAACTGGTATGGGAACTATTGTGTGTGAACTCATGTCGAGCATAATATCAGCATGATTGTGTAAAAAGAATAAAAATTTTACTGCGAATCATTTTTTTTCGGATGCCCTCGACGAAGGAGGGGGTATGTGAACTGTTACCTTTTGAATTCATTTATGTATACATACCCAAATATGGGGACTATTCTTTCATCAGAAAGAGCAGTTCCTTCATGATCGATAAGCTTTCTGCTAGCTGGTAATCGCTTCGTTCAAATAGTTGCACATCTAGAGAGTGGAGCTCTTTATTATGAGCAGCTTTGATAAAATTTTGATAGAAGGGAGACCTTTCCAGTCGCCAGTTTGAATGTCCTTGGAGGCACTCTTTGTAAGGGTGGTAGAAAGTGAGTTTGGGCTGTAGATGATGTCTGTAGTGGGCTCCAAGCTGAAGACGGTGGAGGGGGGGAGGTCCGCAAGATCATCGTCAAAGTGGGGTACGATTTGGCTTGTATCGAGGGGGTTTTTGGCAAACTTTTCTCCCACGTCTAGATAAGACAATAGCCCTGGAATAGAGATATCGGTTTTGACACCGGTAAGCTGGGGGCTTTTGCCTGAGACTGTATAATAAAGAGCTTGCGTGACTTTGTACTCACCCAAGGGGCTTGGATGGAAGTTTTCAAGGTTGGGGAGAGAAAAGATTTGGACGGACCCTTTTCCGAAGGTTTGTGGGTCCCCGACAACTAATGCAAGTCCATAATCTTGAAGAGTTTGGGCTACAATCTCTGAAGCAGAGGCGCTGGCAGTATCGACAAGGACGATTAAAGGTCCTTTCCATATTGGAAAAGGGGATAAGGCGCGCAACCTTTGTTCTGTCCCTTGATGATTTTTCATGGTGACGACCACCCCATTTTTCATAAAAAGGTCGGTGACAGCCACAGCCTGTTGCAAGGGGCCGCCAGCGTTTCCTCTCAGATCGAGCAACACGCCGAGAATCGGGCCTACTTTGTGGGATTCTTCAAGAGCTTTTTTTAAATCGAGCGCAGACGAACTTGTTTCATCTTGATAGAAAGAGGCTAGGCGCAAGTAGACAATATGGCCGTGTCCAAACGGCTCTAGATAGTAAGTTAGGCGGGACTCTTCGAGGATAATCTCTCCTCTGGTTAACTCGACATCGAGGGTTGTGGCGCCGTCTCGAAGAAGGGTGAGATGAACAAGGGTCCCCTTGGGCCCTCGAATCATCTCAACGGCCTCTTCAAGGTCCATCCCCACAATAGGTTCTTGATTCACTGCGATAATTTTATCGTTGACCCGACAAAGATTGCTGTGACGAGCAGGTCCTTGTTCCAAAAGACGGACAATCGTCAGACCATCGAAGTCATCTCGTAACTGCGCTCCAATTCCGCAGAGTTTTCCTTGTACCTGGATTAAAAAGTGGGAGGCTTCAAAGGGGGTAAGGTAGGCTGTATGTGCATCCAAAGAAGAAGCAAAGGCTTTAAGAAAGCAAAGGTGGGCAAGGGAAGAAAGGTCCTTGGCCTCTAGCCACTGGCTTTCTCTCGAGATTCTCGATTTTTGAATCTGCTGCATGAGCTTTTCAGGATCGGAGCTGAGCTTAGAAATGGTGGCTTGCTGTAGAGATCGGATCGCTTGGAGCTTTTGGGCTAAATGATCGAGACTCGAAGGCCAAGTCTCTTGTTGGAGAATGGATTCTTGTTGCAGCTGAGAATGATCGAGACGCTCTTCAAGGAGATGCCGTCGATGAATCGCTTGGATGAACTGGTGTTGAATCTCTTGAAACAACATAAAATCGCCTCTCTGGAGAGCTGCTTGTAGAGAGGATGTAAGATCTATTGAGGGGTGGGTCCAAGGGGTGACCTCAGAATTTAAAAAATAAATTTTAAAAGGATCTAGGTAGTCTACGTAAGCCTTGAGCAGTTTTTCAACTAAGGGCAAGGATAGTTCTTTGTACCCTATATGAGCGCAAAGAAGCTCTTTCATCCGCTGTTGAGTGTCTTGTGGGCTTAGTGTAGGTAAGATCTTCTCGGCTGCCAGGGGGCGGGAGAGGAGTAGGTAGGTAGATAGTATTAAAAATAAATTTAAATAGTTCATATTCGTTCTTCGCGCGTGATACCCTTATGTAAATCAAAATTTTAATTTGCAAAGGGTATGTTAAAGAAAGGCTATCGATTCCAAGAAAGTAGGCTCTTATAGCTGAATTTATCTTTAAGCTGCAAACAAGCTCTAACATCGGATATTAGATTGCGGGTTATAGAGAGTTTGTATTGAAATTTTTTAAACCTAATGTCGATATAAATCGTTCATTTTAAATTATTTAAACACAAGTTTGATTTAGTCACACTGTCTTTTAATGTTAGTTTGAAATTTCATTAAGAATTGAGTTGATTTTATACTTCGTAATGTGAAATAATCGCTATTCAAAGAAAGGAATAAATGGGACACTTCCGAGCCATCGGAGGGTTCGGTTTTCAGCATTGGAGGAGGAAGCATCCACATGGACCATAGAGAAACGTTGTATGTTCGAGAAGAAGAGGGAGCGTGTGTCCAAGAGTCGAAAGTTGTTTCGATTACGGAAGCTGCACGTATTCATAATGTGACACGTCAGGCGATTTACGTTGCGATCAAACAAAAAAAATTGAGAGCAAGAAAAGAGGCGACTCGTTGGACGATTCATTTGGACGATCTCGAAGAATATAAAACAAATAAGTATTCCCGCTCTAAGTCGATCTATGGGGGAGAGTTGTTGTTTGATCCCAACAAGGGTTATTATTCAATCAACCAAGTAGCTCGTATGTTGAATGTGCCGGCGCAAAAGATCTACTACGCCACGCGAGTGGGGTTGATGAAGGCCATTCGAAAGGGAGCGGCCTGGGTGATTCATATCGATGACATTCGATCGTACCAAGAAAATTACCTCAATCAGAAGCCCTTAGTTGGTTAGTTGAGCATCCTTAATAAGAAGCTGGATGCTGGTCTTGTTGAGGAAGTCATTGATCCGCGGTGTGAATGCCACGAGAATAGGGCAGTTTTTCCTTCTTAAATAGTGTCTTTTAGGGGCGAGATTAAATCCGATCCCCTCGAGGATCCTTTCTTTTTGTTCTAAGTAGAATTTGAGATGCAGTTGGCCGACGATTTTAGGAGGCCACAATTGTGTGGCATTTGTGTACAGCAAAGGTGGTGGATTGTTGTGCCCATAGGGTTCCAAAAGGGCTAATGACTCGATGAAATCAAAGTTGAGCTCTTCAAAGAGAATGTGGGCGTCGAGCTGCAGCTTCGGTTGAATATGAGCCTTTTTGAGGATTTGATCGGCAGTTTCGATGAATTTTGCTTCAAATAGAGGTAGATTCTCTTTTCGAATGGTCAATCCTGCAGCAAAGTCGTGGCCTCCAAAATTTTCAAGAAGGTCTTGATGTTTTTCTAGGAAGGGGAGAAGTGAAAATTCAGGGATGGTA
>JAGVDZ010000068.1 GCA_020058465.1 Parachlamydiales bacterium
AAAGAGCTCGGCACACTGACAGCTGCGATCTCCCACGAAATCAAAAACTCCTTGGGAGGGATCCGAGGGATGGCTTCCCTTCTCCATCGAGACCTTCAAGATCTCCCCCACCTACAACAGATGGCACAATCCATTCTCGAGGGAACCCTTTCGCTAGAAAGGCTGTTGACAACCGTTCTCCAATACAGTCGCCCCCTCCGTCTCGAGCTGCACTCGAAAGATCTCGCCTCATTCTTGCGTAAACTGATCTTGTTTGTGCAAGCCGACCCTTCGTTCCCTCCATCTGTGAACATCGTACAACATATTCCCAGAACGCCTCTTTTACTTCCTATCGATGAAACATGCCTCCGTTCTGCTCTTTTAAACTTGATTTTCAATGCTCTACAAGCCATGCCTCAGGGGGGAGTCTTGACTTTGGCTTTGTTTCAACAAGATCGGTGGGCCAACATTGAAGTGAATGATACGGGGGTTGGGATTGAAGAGGCCGATTGGCCTCACCTATTTTCTCCATTTTTCACAAAAAAACGACATGGCAATGGACTTGGCCTTGCAGAGGCTCGAAAAATTGTCGAGGCCCACTTTGGAACACTGCAACTCCAACGATCCGCCCCAGGGCATGGATCTACCTTCCATATTATGCTGCCGACGAAACGTTAGGGATGGTTCGTATGATTGAAAAAGTGTTGATTGCCGATGACGAACCTCTCATGAGGCAGTTGGCTGAGGAACTCTTAGGTCGCTTTCAGATTGAAAGCATTTCTGTCGAAGATGGCAGAGAAGCTATCTCCTGGATCGACAAAGAGCCCTTTGATCTTATCATCAGCGATATTAAGATGCCTTATCGATCAGGGCTCGATGTCTTAGAGCATGCCAAGAGGATACAACCGAGATCTTTGGTCATTCTCGCCACTGCCTTTGGTAGTATTGAGTCAGCAGTCGAGGCGATGAAAGCAGGCGCCTTTGACTACCTAGTGAAACCTTTTTCCTTAGAGTCTTTTGAGGCAACCTTAGAGAGAGCGAAACAACAAATCAAGCTGATCAAAGAACATTGGTTTTTCCAAGAAAAGCAGGCGGCATCGCTCGGGGTCCAGCTGACAACCAACAATCTCCAAATGAAACAGCTCTTTCAAAAGCTGCCGACGATTGCCCGTTCACAAGCCAGTGTTTTTATCACGGGAGAATCTGGAACGGGTAAAGAGGTCATCGCAGGGGCGCTGCACCAACTTTCAAATCGGGCCACAGCTCCTTTTGTAAAAATCAACTGTGCCGCCATCCCCGAATCGCTCCTTGAATCAGAACTCTTCGGCCATGAGAAAGGGGCTTTCACCGGTGCGTTTCAAAAAAAACTAGGCCGTTTTGAGCTCGCAGATGGGGGTACTTGCCTTCTCGATGAAGTGACTGAAATTCCTTTGAGCCTACAACCAAAACTATTGAGGGCCATCCAAGAGCAGGAATTCGAGAGAGTTGGCTCTACGAGAGCCATCAAAGTTCATATCCGATTTATCGCAACCTCTAATCGAGCGATGCAAGAGGCCATGGACGTCAAAGCCTTTCGAGAAGACCTCTTCTATCGGCTGAACGTCGTCCCCATCCACCTCCCTCCTTTGAGAGAGAGACAAGAGGACATCCTCCCTTTAGCTTACTTTTTTCTACGTAAGTTTTGCCTAGAAAATCATAAGTCCATCAAAACCATTTCCTCCCAAGCCCAAGAAAAGCTTCTTCGCTATGCATGGCCTGGGAATGTACGAGAACTGGCCAATATCTTGGAAAGAAGCGTTGTCCTATCAGAAGAGCTGGAAATTTCTTCCGAAGATCTCCTCCTAGACCTGCCTCACCTAAGTGCTATACCCCCCCTTTCAAAAGCAGATTTCTTAGGACGTTCCCTCAGAGAGGTGGAAAAAGAAGTGATCTTAGAGACGTTGAAGATGCACCACGATAATCGAACCAAAACAGCCACGACACTTGGGATCAGCATCCGCACCTTACGTAACAAACTCCAAGAATTTCATTTGTCTGAGGAATGATACCATTCAGGAGAAATGAATTCATAAATTTAACAAGAAGGTAGCAAATTTTTGTGTCTGGCCTGATACAACAGTCCAATCCATCTTCTCAAACTCTATGATCACATGGTGTTGATCTCGCCACCGTTTTTCAGTAGAACCCACAGTTTGATAACCGCCAATCCATGTACGCATCTGCTCCTCATAATCTCTCTGGACATCGTCTTTATCTCTATCAGAGAGCATTGCCAAACACAACGAGTCCTTAGATAAAATCTCCTCGATCTCCTTGTCGGTCAAAGGAACCGCCATCTTTTTCATCACGCCCTTGGCCAACCGATTCATCTTGCTCACTCTTTGTTTCATAATGGGGTGTGCCATCTGCTTTTTTTGATAAAGACAAACTGCAAGACGTAGCGCTTCTCTAAAGATCGAGACATTGAGATCTTCTTTGCTTCTTTGACTGCAGAAGTGATCTAATGGAGCATCTAGCTCTTCAAGGGATTGCGTCGCCGTCGACACAACAGTCCACTTTCTCCAAGGGGCCTTACATATCAATATTCCCCCAAAAGCTTCAAGAGCCCCTACCATTCGGAGCCTAATCTCCGAGACTTGGATCATAGCTTGAACCAAGCTCTCAGCTTTTGTTGGCATCACTTTATAGACGAGCTGACCTTCGCTATCCAAGAAGAGGGTGACGTGGACGTCTGGATTGCCCGACGGTACAGAAGAATTTGGTCGTACAGGAGTAGCCATACATCCCTACCTGTTGCTTGGGCTTGCCAAGTTCTATCGTAAAACAACATTTGAAAGATAGGATCCTCTTCAAGTTCGATTTCAGCCAAGATCAAAGACCCCGATTTCTTACCCACCATCACCTCAAGATGCGCCTCGATCCGATCAATCCCCTCTTGAAGCTCTCGATACTTTGTCGCTAGCACGGCTTGAGTCTCATCAGACATCCAAGTCCTATCGACCCAAGAGGCGATCTCTTGACGCAATGACCTGCTCGGTAAATGGGGGGTTTTCAAAGTTGCCTCTTGAAGAGAGCATGGTGGAATGGCTTGTATTACAAGCCCTTGTTCACTTAACGTGAAAATTTGTCCTCGGTGCAACGTACGGGCCCATTGGTCATAAGCCCTTGCCTCCATCAGCCATCGGTTTGCTGTGTAAAGATCTTGACCCGATCGATCATAGACCTTAACAAGTCGATCCGCAGCGCTCAGAGACTGCTTAATTGTCACTTCTGTTCCAGAAGCCACCGCCCCTTGGGCATAATGTTTGCCTTGAACATACGCCAAATCAACGCCTGCTAGAATTAGGGGAGAACAGCCCAAAAGATGGGCCCAAGAAAGGCAAAGCGCCGTCACAGACATCGACCCTTCTTCAAGAACGCTCCCCAACAATGGCTCATTCATCCCCAAGGCTTCCGATAGCCAAAAGTCCCACATGCCCCCCACTCCCGAATGCATAAACCCAAAGGGGCCACTGACAGTCTGGAAGCAAGCGGGAAAAAGGCGAGTCGCGTAGAGAAAGGGGACCTCAAAGCCTGTGTAATGCTTGAGTCGTCGGTATTCCTCGAGATTGGGGTCGACAGCTACTCCAAAATGGGGCCAAATGCCATGACGACTTAAGACAGGCAAAGCCGATCCCCCTGTGATCACAAGAGCCGACGCCGGCGAGGCCGCAAGCTCTCGAATCCAAGGAAGGGCCTCTTCCAACGAGGGGCCGGCTCCGCAGATAACAGCAGGGACGCCTCGGAATGCGTCCTTCCATCGATTGGCATAAAAAGAAGTGGGTAAGATCGAAATGGTGTCTAGAAATTGCTGAAACAACTGGTGTCCCTGAAGGCGATCTTGTAATAAAGCGTGGGACAGTGCAGTTGCCTCCAAAAGCTGCTGTCTTATGGCTTTGTACTCAGAGTCTCGATAGGAGAGGAGAGCTACCACCTCCAACCTGTCTCGAGGTCTCATCTTGGCCCATCGATGAATGGCACCCTCTTTGAGCACTTCAATCGTAAAAAGAAGGTCCTTGGAAAGAAGCCCTCTCACCTGAAGCTGCTCTAAAAAAGGGACGACCTTGCCCAAGTGAGACTCTACCAACACCAGAAGACGACTTGGTTTGGCTTTTTTCCACACAATCAGACGCTCGAGCGTCGAAAAGCCAGGTAACCCCCAAATGTAGAGAAGGTCAACTTCATCATCTAAGGAGTCTAAACAAGACTCTTCTAACTCCTCAAAGTTCGGTGTCTTGTCCGCAGGCTCTGACAGGATAGGAAAAAATAAAGAGGGGATTTGTTCTTGGATCCAATCAAGAACTGACATCTTCAATCCTCTCCCCATCTTGGTCCCACCTCACCACGGAAAGAAGTTGTCCATGATCGTACACTACCTCTTCAATCTTTCGACCCGATCGATCCCATCTCTCGTGCAACCCGACTGGAACCCCACAACGATAGCTCCCCCGATCGGTCATAATCCCCTCTTCCGTAAAAAACAGTTCAACCTCTTCTCGGAGTCCCTCCACAAAAAAAGACCTGCGCTTTAAAACACCGTTGGGCCAATAGAGAAGGCTTTCCCCCTGCAAACGTCCTTGCTCCCACCCGATGGAAGAACGGATCCGTCGATCAGGGTAGCGGAAGATCAACCTCCCATCCTCAGTTTCAACTTGACTTGGATCCCAGTACACCCTGCATCTCTTTCAACATCTCTTCTCGAAAGATGTGGTGGTGCACCTCTAGTTTCTCCTCTTCCGGAAAGGGGTGCCCATCAAAATGAACCTCCCTATCAAAAATCGGCTTCCAAAGCTGCCACATCGGCTCCACCCACAAAGATTCGAGCTTTTCATCCTCTCGGCCTGCACAAAAAACACCCCATCTGGCTTGCCAATCTTTCTGTAAGTGCTTTCCCCCCTCTTCAGGAAGACTTCGGACGACGTCCAACAATTTGACATCGAGCCCCTGGATCTCTTCAAAGTGTAGATCTGAGCCTTCGATCTCCTGCACCCCCTCTAAGTGGACACCCTCCCCTCTAACGTGATAAAAGGTCACCTGAGAATAGTCCCGAATCAGCTTTTCCATCCAAGCCTTAGCCAACAACCACTCATTGGGTTCTTGGGTAGAGCTCTGTTTGCCCTGCCAGTACTTCGTCCCTTGAGGATAACTTAAATCACAACCAGCCAAAATAATCGGATTGCACCCCATCGTCAAAGCAACATCCAACTGCATCTCCATCACCGTCCATCCAAAATGCCGGAATAACGACGACCCTCCCATGTAATTCAAGAGGGAGAAATGAGAGTCAGGGACCAAAATGCGAAGAGCCCCCTTGGGAAGGGACCTACGATGCGTCCGGAGTTGGAATAAAAAGGGGAGATCAGGCCGCCGAAGACGAATCGGCTCATTCGGATCCAAAGCTGCCCCTAGGTGAATGTCCCGCTCCAGAAGCTCGGAGGCCTTCCCCCCCGCTAGAACCAAGGCACCCCGTCTGAGCTGTTGTAAGTAAGGGGCAATCTTAGACAAGGATGGGCCAGCTCCACACACAATAGCAGGGGTATTTTGAAAAGTCTTCTCTAACAACTCCACCCGTCGGAAAGGGTAGCCTAGATGGTACATCGCATGAGCCAACCTTGAAATGCCTCGATCGGCCCCATCATAAAAAAGACCTCGCACTTCTCGGTAAG
>JAGVDZ010000114.1 GCA_020058465.1 Parachlamydiales bacterium
AAGAGGTGCAGGATGCATTTTGTCAAGATCTCCCCTTTGGGACAGGGGGTATGAGAGGTCAACTCGGTATCGGCCCAAATCGAATGAAAATCTACACAGTACGAAAGGCTGTAGCCGGCCTTGCTCTCTACCTTCTAGACTCTTTTCCAGCTCACTTAATTCAAGTAGCCATCGCTTACGACACACGTCATGGTTCTCAAGAATTTGCCGAGCAAGCAGCTCGGGTTCTTGCGAGATATGGCATGACTTGTCGATTGTTCCAAGAGCCTGCGCCAACACCTCTTTTATCCTTTGCCTGCCGCCTGTGGCAATGCAAGGCGGGGATTATGATCACAGCATCCCATAACCCGGCCGAATACAACGGACTTAAAATGTATAACAAGGAAGGAGCTCAAGTCATTTCTCCCGATGACACCCTCATTTTCCAAAAGCTACAAAGCTTCCATTCTCTTTTAGATTTACCCTCCATCTCTCCCCTCGATACCCCTTTGATTATTCGAGAAGCTATTCCCCTCCAGGACTACTTGCTCTCTTTGCAAACCCTAATCCATCTGAAGTCTGTCTCTTCACTCAAGATTCTCTACAGTAATCTACACGGAACAGGCCTTAGATGTGTGCCTGAGGCTTTATCATTCTTTGGATTTTCTAAGGTATCCCTCGTCCCAGAACAAGCCCCCCCAGACCCTAATTTCACGATGGCGCCCTCCCCTAATCCAGAAAATTTTGAAGCATTGAAACTCGGGGCCGCCAAGATGATCAAAGATCGATTTGACCTATTTCTCTCGACCGACCCCGACGCCGACCGAGTAGGCCTTGTTGTCCCAAGTGCCGACGATACCCCCCAACACTTTTCCGGGAATCAAATCGCCTGTCTTGCCCTCGCCTATCTTTGTGAAGTCAACCAAGAAAAACCCTTTTTCCCTTCACGGGGGTTTTGTATCAAAACTATTGTCACAACAGAGCTGTTTTTTGCCATCGCATCCAAAGCTCATCTCCAGTGCCTCAACGTGCTTACAGGCTTTAAATACATCGCTGATTTAATCCACACTCGTGTTGATCAATTCGTCTTAGGCGTAGAAGAATCGTGCGGTCTTCTTCTTTGCCCCTCTGTCCGAGATAAAGATGGGATCCAAGCATGCATTCTCCTCTCACAGATGGCTACCTGGGCCAAAAGAGTGAAGAGAATCTCTTTAATCAACTGGCTAAACGAGCTCTACACAACACACGGAACCCATCGAGAAGGGCAACTCACACTGACATTTGCAACGTCTAGGCAAGGTGAACTAGAGCGAATCACATTGATGGATCAGCTCAGAACTACACCACCGAGCTCGATCGGGGGTCACCCTATTGTCAAGACACTCGACTACCTCGATCAATGTCAAAATCAAGACTTGCCCCTGTCCGACGTTCTCCAATGGTCTCTCAAAGGAGGCCATAAAGTCATTGTTCGCCCATCAGGGACTGAAGCCAAAGTCAAAGTCTACATAGAGGTGGTCTTGCCCAATGGGTCCATTCAAGAGACCGATAGACTCAAAACAGATTTGCTGCATGACATAGAGCACTACATAATACGCTGTACACAAATGAACTCAAAAGTTGGTTTTTGACAGTGTCGGCGACGCTTGGAGTTCATTTGTGTATAGCAGAATCCAAAACTCAGGTTATATATGATCTCGTCGACTTCATTCTACCCCCTTAAAGTTCCATCTGTCCCTATCTGCGGTGAATCTGTTGCTACCAAAGTCTTTCATGTTGCTGTTGCGACATTCGCATTCTTCTATTGGCAAACAAGGTGGCTTTCTCTGCCAACAACATTGATAGTTATGGTAGGAACGTGTGTTCTTACTTATGTAACCTATTCGACACACTGTACTGAAATTTGGTTCCCTAATCGCCCTATGCCAGAATCAACTGCACGAGGCAGCCTAGCAATGCTCGTCGCCAGCATAGCCCTGTATGCGATCCATGGCTTTTTTTTCAATTTTCCTCTACTTCAACCCAACCTATTTCAAATGATTCGACTCCATCCCTGGACCTTTTTATTGAAAGGTTGTGTCGTCGCTCCTTATTGTGAAGAAGTTCTCTTTCGAGGGGTGTTGGAGGGATCTTTAACAGCCCTAATCCATCGAGTGAAAGGCTCCCTGCCATTCCCTATCCTCACAAGAGAGATTCGTCCCCTTGCCTCTTTAGTGCAAAGTGGTGTGTTCGGCCTCGCCCACTTGAATGAACCCATCTCAAAGAGTCTAAAACTTTGCTTGTTTGCAACCATTTCTATGACAGCCCACCATTTAAGCCTTATAGCAAGAGACTATGATCTCGAACAAACAATTCTATATCATGCTATCTTCAACTTTCGGGCCTTCATCTCAGCTCAACAAATTTCTTTCAAAGCTCGCTCTGCTTAGAAAAATTTTTCACACAGCTCCAATAGGAAGTTATTTATGATATTTGGTACCATGTCCTCCATGAATCCTTTTGTGTGTATCCAATGCGTATTTTGATCGATCCACCAGAATCTTGTTCGTTCGATTTGGAAGTGACTGGGTGTTTCCACTTTTATGATAATAAAGTTTTAATGATGAAACGTGCCCCCGCTAAGGTTGGAGGCTCCCAGTGGGGCATTCCAGGAGGCAAGCTCGAAGTTGGAGAAACTTCTTTACAAGCCCTTTTACGTGAAATTGAAGAAGAGACGGGTCTAAAGTTAGATTCTAAAAAGACCGAGTTTTTAGGATCCTTGTATATCATCAAGCCTACTGTACGCTACCCTTTCCATATCTACCGCTATATCCACACCGAGCTGCCTAAGATCCAACTCAATGAGGAACATGAAGATGCAGTATGGGTTTCCCCCGAAGAAATGCTGCAACTCCCCCTACTCCCGGGTGCGGCCGACATTTTTTTCCACTTCTTCCCCAAGCTTCCCTCCAGGAAGCTGTAAATTTTATTTTATATCAATTATCAATTTTTGTATAATCTGTGTTTTAATTTTATGAAGTGATAAAATTCGTGGGTGCTCGTCTTTTATAAAAAACCACACATAATGTGTGGTGGCATTGGTGAATATGTTGTCCAGGGTTCATTTTACTAATTCTGCTGCTGCATGTGTCAATACTACAGGCCGAATTTTATTGCTGCCGGGGGAAACACTGTTAGAACTGGGCTCCTATGTCGTTTCTCCAATGAGACTCGGGGAAAAAGGACAGTCAACGACTCGCACCTTGGAGAGGCTCAAAAGAGTTATTTATATTCTTGCCATGATTGCACTGCTCCCTTGCACCCTCTTTGGAACACCCGTCGGCATGATTTGTTGTGCTTTTGCCGCTTGTTTTCGAAATCGTATTACCATAATCCAGCCTACTTTGATGAAAGCACTCAACCAGCCTCTTCCAAATCAATGCTCAGTCATGACGTACAATGTCGCCTATCTCCCCCCATTCGCCGTGACCAATAACCAGTTGCTCCCCCTCTCTCAAAGAGCCGACATCATTGCAAAAGCAATTCTGGAACATGACCACACCATCGTCTGTCTACAGGAGGCTTTTGACGAAGATCCACTTCAACAAACTGTCGATCAACTCAATAGCGCTTACCCCTACCAAGTATGGCCTCCCGGCTATCAAAACCTAGGTCTCAACTCAGGGCTTGCCATCCTAAGTCAATATCCGATCGATCACGTGGAGTTTTTCAAACACCCAATATCGGCAGGCCTATGTAGTTGGGCTAACAAAGGCCTGCTAGTTGCCCGTGTAGAGCTAGCCAAAGGTCGCCACGTAGTCGTCTGCAACACCCACTTAAATGCAACTCTTTCCTATGAAAATCAAGATCAGGAGGAGGAGGTTAGAGCCCAACAAATCAATCGTATTCAAGAAATCGTATCTCAGTATATCCAGTCCCACTTTAAAGAATCAGAGGTCTGCGTCGGCATATGGATCGCTGGCGACTTTAATATAAGTCCACATCAACAGGAGTGGACCCGCCACGCAACATTTTTCGAGACCATCTATACAGAAAAATTAGAGCCTGGATCAAGTATTCCACCTATTAAAAGTACTTTGTTTAACGTCGATGACCCACCCACTTGCTGGGATTTGAGCAACATTCCAAGATGGTCAACACTTCACCATGCTCCAGACCATATCTTGTACAGTCCAAGCTACAAAAAGTACAAAAAAGTTGCG